>DATLQY010000720.1:0-14793 GCA_035534975.1 Pirellulales bacterium | reverse complement strand
GATCGCTTCGACTTTGGTCCACTGGGGCGTGATCAGCGTGATGCCCTGAATCACGTCGATCACCCCCTGGTTCGTGCTCATTCTTATCGCCCGGCGGCCCCATTCATCCCAAGGTTCGACGCTGAGGAATGGACCGACATGGGCCACCCTGGCGCCTCGGCGCGTGGTTACTTGCCGGATCGTAAACCGCTCCAGGTTCGTGCTCACGTCGCTTTCGTCGGACTTCTCGAGTCGCTTGCTGGGAAAGTAGATCCGTCGCAAGAAATCATCGACCAGGACGACCAACTTGGGTGAGGGAGCGTCGTCCGAGGACGCGACCTGCGCCTTTTCGGTGAGGCTCGCCAGCTTCGCCATGCGGCCTTCAAGGACTCGGCCGTCCTTGAGAAGGAATTTCGCACCCCAAGCGTGCGCGGGCGTGATTAGCGCCACAAGCCCCAGGACGGACCAGCAACGCCTCGACCACCGTCGTGCCTGTCGCATGGATGGCTCTCTCCTCGGTTCGGAACGCTCTTATCCATTGTCAACCGTCGGCAGCGTAAGTCAATGTTGGCCTTCACGTTTCCATCGGCGCATCCGGTTGACAGTTCGTCCGATAAGCCGCAGAATTGGCGTTTTCGGCGGCGATTCGGCCCCCCCTCTGGCGAAAACGCGTGATCCCCAAACCCCTCTTGGCCCGGCTGTTCGTGGGCCTGCTTTTGATGCCCATCGCGATCATGCTGATGGTCGCGCTGGCCGCTCTGCTTTCCGCGATGCAAGACGCCGCGGGTGCTTTTTTTCTGAATCGCGCCGCGCTGGGCTTGGGGATCGTTTGGGTGCTGGGCCTGGTCGCTTTGCTTTTGGCGCTGGCCGCGAATACGTTGGCAGACGGGGCACCGGCCGACGGCCCACGTGCCGACGGATCGTTTCGCGACGAGTTTGTGAGCGGAGGCTCGTTGGGCAACCGTGATGAACCCGCCGAGGGGGAATGAAGCTGACCAACATGGACCTTCAAAGCGAATAGAGGTAAACTACCAAGAGGAGATCAGCGCGGTGGGGCCGCGCCTTTTCGGAGCTCGAAACGATGTCGATCATTCCACCAACTTCGCCGATTTCGGCCAGCACGCCGGAAGTCGAGTACCCCAGTTCGGATGGCCGCCCCGTGGCAGAGACCCCACTGCACCGTGATGTCTTACTTGGACTCATTCAGGTCTTGCAGACCTGGTTTTCCGACGAACCGATGACATACGTTTCGGGCAACATGATGCTCTACTACGCGCCTGGTCGACCGCTCAAATGCGTTTCGCCCGACGTGTTCGTCGTACACGGCATTCCCAAGGACAAGACGCGCGACATTTATCGGGTTTGGGACGAAGAAGGTCACGCGCCGGACCTGGTGATTGAAGTCACCAGCCGAAAGACTCGCCGCCAGGACCAGGGGAAGAAATTCGAACTATACCGCGACACGCTGCGGGTTGGCGAATACTTCCTATTTGATCCCCGTGCCGAGTACCTTAATCCACGGCTCAAGGGCTACCGCTTGACCGCTGGCGAATACGTGCCAATCGAGCCCTCCGACAACCTCTACTGCAGCAAATCACTTGGCTTGCACCTGCAACCGCGAGGTAACGAATTGAGGCTTTACGACCCGGCGACAGGCGCGTGGCTGCCGACGGAGGTCGAAACCCGCGAGGCGCTGGGAGAAACCCGCGAGGCACTGGGAAAATCGCAAGCCGCGCTCGCCGCCATCGAGGCCGAGAATGAGCGATTGCGGCGCGAACTGGACGAGCTGCGCCGTCGCAACTCGCCCAATCGGCAAGATGGCGGCTGATGTGCGACGACACGCGGGCCGCCTCTTTCACCAACTGTGGCACCTCCCAATGCGCGGTCTGCCAGCCCAGTGCGATTGCGGTCCCGTCCTCGACCCGATCTCGCGTCACGCCGGCTGCCGCAAGACGAACCGCCCCAGAAGCGGGACGGCGAAGGCGTATTTGCCGTGCCGGTTTTTGTACAGCAGGCCGGCGTTGACCAGATTGCCGAAAATCTGGCTGACGTGACTGGGGCTGAACCGCCGAGATAATAGCTCCGCGGATTTCCGCGCGACATCCTGGACGGTGAATTCCTTGTCGCTCCCTTCGACATGCGCGATGACGGTCAGCAATTCCCGCTGGCGGTCGGTGGCCCGCGCCCAACGGCCGGCGAAGAAATCGGTGTCGAGCTTGCGAAGGATGTCGTCGATCGGAACTGCTGCCGAGCGCGGGCGGCGCTGCAGATGGGCGTCGTACAATTCGCGGCAGATGAACTGTACGAAGTAAGGGTAACCGCCCGAGGCCACGATCACTTGTTCGATGACGGCCCGGCTGAACCGCGCGCGATTGCGCGTTTCCAGGAGTGGCTTGAGGATCGCGTCGCGGCAATCATGATCGTCCAGCCGATCGAGCGTGACCACGCGAAACATGCGCTCGGCGAAGGTCCGCGCCTGGACCAGTTTCGCGAACAACGGGGGCAGCCCGGCCATCAGCAGCAAGTTCGGCACGCCGCGGCGCTGTAATGATTGGAAACAGTCGAGCAAGAGCGAGAGCGGGAATTGGTCCTTGGCGGCGTGGTCCGATAGGTTTTGGGCCTCGTCGTAAGCGAAGATCACGCCCCTCGCGCCGCGGCGTTGCAGGCACGACCATACGAGTTCCAGCACGGCCTTGAGCTTGTCGACGGCAAGGCCCGGCGTTCCGCCAAAGACCCCGGAGAGGACTTCGAACGTCAGCCGCGTTTCGATTGCCCGGCCGCGATGAAAACCCGCGGGCCGTGTCTCCCGCCGGTCGATGACGATCGACGACGTGACAACGGCCAGATCGGCCAAGAGCCGTAGGCAGATCCGATCCTCGCTCAAGCTGGCGGCCTCGGCCAGATCGGTGCCCACCCAGAGCCACCTCCCCTCGATGGCTCGTGGCTTGAACGCCTCCAAGAGAACCGTTTTGCCCACTCCGCGTAACCCAGTCAGCACCAGGTTCTCAAGAACCACGTCCTGTTCGAGCAGCCGCAGAAATTCCTTGGTTTCCTCTCGCCTGCCGGCCAGGTACGGCGGCATGTGGCCGGCCCCAGGGCGGAATGGGTTCATGTAGGAAGTCGGAGACATGAAATCGAGTCCGAATGAGCCGAGTGACTAAAATTAGTCGTCCGACTCATTTTAGTTCATTGTCTCGCCGCGAGCAACTCGACGATCCGGTCGACGTCGTAAACGCAGCCGCCCCAAGTGCCGCCGCTGGCGGCTTGCAACGCGGCCCAAAGCCGCGTGTCGTCGGGCAACGCGGGATCGGGCGCGAGATCCGGCCGCGGCGCGCGGGCGGCGAGCACGCGGGCGCCTTCGTCGGCGCCGAATTCCCGAGCCGCTTCGCCCACCAGATCGACGCTGCCCACAAGTGTGTTGCGATCGACGACGAGACGCACCAGGTCGCCGTCGCGCACTTTGCCGATCGGTCCGCCGGCCAGCGCCTCCGGTCCCACGTGGCCGATGCAGGCCCCCGTGCTCACGCCCGAAAACCGCGCGTCGGTGACGACCGCCACCTCGCGTCCGAATGAAAGGTGTTTGAGCGCCGAGGTGATCTGGTAAATCTCTTCCATGCCCGTGCCCAGGGGTCCGCGGCAGCAGAGCACGATCACATCGCCCGGCCGGATCGACGGCGAGGAAATTCCCTTGATCGCGGCGGTGGCGTCCTTTTCACGCACGAAAACGCGGGCGGGGCCGGTCTTTCGATAGACGCCGTCGGCGTCGACCACCCGCGGGTCGATCGCCGTGCTCTTGATCACCGAGCCTTCCGGCGCCAGGTTGCCGCGCGGGAAGCAAACGGTGCTGGTCAGCCCGCGCTCGCGCGCCCGATCGGGCGACATGATGACGTCGTCGGCATCCACGCCGTCGCGGTCGGCGAGCGCCTGCCGCAGCCGTTGCCGTCGCGGGCTGGTCCGCCACCAGTCGAGCGTCGCACCAAGTGTTTCGCCCGATACGGTGAGCGCGTCGAGCCGCAACAAGCCCATTTCACGCAGGTGCAGCATGACCTCCGGAACGCCGCCGGCCAGGAAAACTCGGACCGTGGGATGGCCGACGGGGCCGTTGGGCAACGCATCGACCAGTCGCGGCACGGCGCGGTTGATCGTGGTCCAGTCGTCGACTGTCGGCCGTCGCAAGCCGGCGGCGTGTGCGATGGCCGGCACGTGCAGGAGCAAATTGGTCGAGCCTCCGAAGGCGGCATGGACCACCATCGCATTGTGGATGGCCGCGTCGGTCAGGATCTGGGCCAATTTGATACCCCGCGCGCGGAGCGACCAAAGCGCCTTGGCGCTGCGGCGCGCCATGTCGAGCCAGATCGGCTGGCCCGAGGGTGCGAGGGCCGAATGGACCAGCGACATGCCCAGCGCCTCGCCCACGACCTGCGACGTGGCGGCCGTGCCCAGAAACTGGCAGCCACCCCCCGGCGAGGCGCAAGCGTGGCAGCTTAATTCGGCCGCCTCCTCCAGGCTCAGCTCGCCGTGCGTGAAGCGTGCGCCGATCGACTGAATCTTGCCCGCGTCTTCGCCCACCGTCGGCGGCAGCGTCACGCCGCCGGGCACGAGCACGCAGGGCAGCTCGCGGGAGCCGGCCAGGGCCAGCATCATGGCCGGCAGCCCCTTGTCGCAGGTGGCCACGCCCAGCACGCCTTGCCGCGTGGGCAACGAGCGGATCAAGCGGCGGAAGATCGTGGCCGCGTCGTTGCGATAGGGGAGGCTGTCGAACATGCCGGTGGTGCCTTGCGTGCGGCCGTCGCACGGGTCGGAGCAAAATGCGGCAAATGGCACGCCGCCGGCTTGCTTGAGCACGCGGGCCGCTTCTTGCATCAGGAGTCCCACCTCCCAATGTCCGGTGTGGTAGCCCAGGGCAATTGGGGTGCCGTCTTCCGCCCGAATGCCCCCTTGGGTGCTGAGCAAGACGAATTGCGGACCGAGCATTTCCTGAACGGGCCAGCCCATGCCGGCGTTCTGCGTCAGTCCGAACAAGTCGCCGCTGGGTAAATCGCGGAGCATCGCCTCCGTCAAAGGGAGCGAGCCTTTCGGGCCGGCCGCGTTGGTGCGAATGTCGAAAAGGGCCGGCTCGCCGCTGTCGAGCAGCTCGGAAAGCGAAAAATCTGGCTGAGGCGAGGATGTCATGGCAACACTAAGGGTGTCGAGGCAGGTTGGCGGTCAAAAGTGATTATACGAGCTGGCGATGCGTAGCGAAATTCGGAAGTCTGCCCAGAACTTTCGATTTCGGCCCCTTTGCAAGGGCGCCACCCAGTGAACCGAAAAGGCGACTCTAGCCGCGTTTGCCGGTATGAGGCGGCGTCGCACGAAGGTGCTCCGGCTTTGCCCGCGCGACGTTCGGATGCTGGGCACGCCGCCGGGGGCCGATGGCGAAGCCGAGCCAGCCGTCGGTCACAAGGCATTGCGTGATCGTCAGATCGGCCAGGCGGGGGTCGTCGACCAGCTTGGGATCGATCAGGCTCAAGCCGCGGTCTTGAGAGAAGATCTTGCTGAAGATGCCACGCAACGCGATTTGTGGTTGAGCGCCGAACCTTTCGCCGCGCAACTGCACCGTGCCGTCGCGGACGAACCGGAGGTCGAGCCCGTCGTGCTGTGGTTTGTAGTACACGCGAACCGTAAAGTCGCGCCAATGGGCCGGGTGCCTGTGCAGCTCGGCGATGGCCAGCGTGAGCTCGATACGGCCCTCGACGAACCTCGCCAGCACCGAGTTCTCCGCCGCGAAGCCGATCCGCAAATCGTCGGGGAATTCGCCGGTAAAGGTTTCGGGCGGCAAATGGAACGATTCGGCAAGCCGCTGTTGCAATTGGGGCAAAGTGAACGTATGGCCGTCGAGCCGCAAGCGCTCGCCGACGTTGTTCAACAGCGACTGGTGGACCTGCACGCTGGCCAGGCTGTCGCCCGGAGCGCGCGGCCGGGGAGTGAAGCCCGCGAGCTGTTCGTCCGAAGCCAAACGCAGCCGTACCGTCACGCGATCGGGCGTCGTTTGCATTTCGATCACCGTTGGCGCCAGCGCCAGGCCTTCTAGCGGTTCGAGCACGCCACGGGAAAACTGTCCCTTGACCTTCTCGACGCGCGGCCCGACCGTCGCGTCCATCTCCTCTTCGACTCGCGATTCGACCCTTTGCCTCGCGATTCTTCGCACCGCACCCTGGCTTTCGGCGTGCTTGTTACGGGCAATCCGCTCGACGAACGAGCCCAACAGGGGCACGTCGTCGTAGTCGGTCCGCACGCCGCGCAACTTGGGCGAGTTGGTGGCCTCGGCCTCAGCCGGCCAGGTGCGAAGTCCGCTTGGACCGATTTCGACGACCTTGCTTGCCACGAAGGTCGCGTCGCTGTGGTTGTAAAAAGTAGCCGGACCGCTTTTCGACGTCGTGCGCGCGAAGATCAATCCCTTGGCCTCCAGCGCGAAACGCAAGTGTCGCGAGTCGGGAATCAGCCGCACGCCCAACTCGGCGGTGGTCGTGCTTGTGCCGTGTGTGGGCACGCCCAGAATCCGGTCGCGCACCGGGGCTTCCACCGGCGGCTGCTTGGGGACCAGGCGGTTGAGCAACTCGGCCGTGACGACCAGCCGCAAGTTCGAGTTGCGGTAATTGAACTCGAGCCAGCTCTCGATCCGCTCGCCCGCATGGGGCGAGCCAGGCCAAGGCGTGGTTGCCCGCGCGTGCCTCGCAAGGCGCGCGCCGTCGCTTGGCAGGCCCGTTTGCTCGAACCGTTCCAGGTCGGTGAGCAACTGCCTTGGATGGGCGAATCGATCCTTGGTGGCGACGGTGATGGAGGTTTTGACGCTCATGGGTGCCGTGACGACCAACTCCCACAGCTCCAAACGCCGTGCCAGCGCATAGCGGGCCCGCTCGATCTTAGGCGCGGCCGAGCGACCAGCGGAAGCCGAACCGCCGGCCAAGGACCGCAATTCCGCGAGAATTGGCTCGGCGCGCTCGTTGTCGTTGCCGTCAATTCGCGCCAACTCGCGGAGCAAGTCGCTGGCGCGGCTGGCCCATACGCACGATTCGCAATCCCAGGCCAATGATTCCAGGTTTTCGAGCAACGCCGCGGGGTTCTCCCAATGTGCCGGCGCTTGCTCAAGGGGGGCTGGGCGCCGTCCCCGCGCGGGCGCGGTCGGCATCCTCCAATCGTGCCGCGGCCAATCGGCGCTCGGCCGCATCGCCAATCCCAACAGTGGTTTGCGCTGAATCGACGGTGCCGGCATCGCCGGCTCATCGGACGCGGCTGGCCCGCGGTTAACAATCGCATCGTCTCTGTGCGACGGCGTGGAAGTGACGCTCGAGGAATCCGCGGTAATCAAAATCGGCGGCTTTTCGTGTGCAAGCGGCGGCACGGCCAGCGCCATGGTCGTTGGCAAAGGTTCCCCAACTTGTCCATCGGGCTTCTCGCGCCACGTCGTCGTTCGTGCCAGGGACTTGGATGGGGCGGCGGCGGTCGCGGTGGCCCGCCGACGTTGCGATGAGCGCGCGTCTGCTCGGCGCTGGTGCGCCACGATTTCCCACTCGCGCGGCGAGGCGACGGATAGCACGAAGAGGCCGGCCAAGATCACTAAAAAGGGCCAGGTCGGCGTGGTTTGTCTACGGCTCATCGGTTCCTCGTTAGCCGACTTCGATTCGAAACAGACGGTCCCGTTCCTTAAGATCGGTTGTCTGGATAGACTGAATAAAACGACAATCGCGAGAATTACGTCCCATGGTAAAAGCTCGGATTGCAGCGGAAGTTCGGGTAACTTCTAGGGTCGGTGGGTCCGCGCAACTCGGCCCAAGTCGCCTGGATTGTGGACGGAATTCGAGTCAAATGGTGATGATTGGGCACGAATGAAGGATTGGATGAACCGCACTACCGGCCACCCCAGCCCCGAATACAGCCCTATGGGAGCCACATTGCCTGGTGAATCCGATAGTGGCACGTCTGAATCTGGCCCCGCTGACTGCGACGCTGGCGACGGTGACATCCTCCAGGAGTTCCGCGAAGGACGGGAGGCTGAAGCTGTGCGCCGCTTGTTCCAGCGGCACGGAGGGCGGGTACGCTCCGCGCTGCGCAGGCGGTTTCCATCGATTCATGACGACCACATCCTTTTGCAATCCCTTCACGACGCCGTTGGCGCGGTTTTGGCCGGTTACGACCCGGCGAAAGGAGTCAGCCTGGGCGGCTGGTTCCTGCTGATCGCCGGCCGACGGGTGTGCGACGCGTTGCGAGGCCAGCGCGAGCGGCGCCGCAAAACCTTTCCCCTGGTCGACGACTGCTACGACGTGCGACCTTCGCCCACCAGTCGCATGCTCTCGGACGAGCTCCGCGAAGCGGTGCGGCGGGCGATGGAGCACCTTTCGGAGTTGGAACGCGCCGTGATCGAGGCCGACATCGACGCAGGCAAACAGGCCTCGGCCGACGTTCTGGCCCGACGGCTGAAGACGACCGACCAGTCCATCTACGCGGCTCGCGCGCGTGCCCGGCGCAAGCTGCTCGAATCCCCAGTGTTGAAGCGGGCGGTGCGTTGAAGAAGCGGAGTGTTAATGAACGCAGTGTGACGCTTGAAACGATGACCCCCATGGTGAGCTAATGAACGCCAATCACGAAAACCACGACGGTTCAGACGAATTACTTCGCCTGTTGGGCTGGGCGCTGGGGCGCGGCCCGCTGGCCGGGCCGGCCGAGGCGCAGGCGGCTTTCGACGCGGCCGCCGGCGAGCGGCTCTCGGCCGACGAGCTGGCCTGGTTGTCGAGGCTGACGCGAGGGAACATGTTGTCGAACGACGACCCGTCCTCGACCCAAGAGACAGGCCATATCTCGACTAAAGAGACAGGCCATTTGCCCTCGGCCGCCTCAATGCGTTTAGCGAAGATGCACGGGCAGCGATTACGGGCCGAGTTGCTGGAGCGCCGCGACGCCACCGCGCCGTGGTGGACGGTGGCCGAATCTTCAATGGCCGCGTGGGACGGAGGCTGCGAGTTGGCGACGTCTGGCTTTGAGTCGTCCGATTGGGGTCCTGGCGGCGCGGCGGTTTCGGCCGCGTTGGTAGGCGGCGTGTTGGCCGTTTGGTTCAGCTCCAGCCAACGTCGGCAAATGCCAACTCGAACGACCTACGATAAGGCCACATTGTACGATCGGGCCTTGGTCGAGATGGTGAATGCTTGAGCAAGTCGGGAAAGCAACGCGACGGCCAACCAATCCGGCAACGCTACCCGCTGGGCTAAGTGTGGCGCGGCTTGCTCACCGGTGGCGGGATGTCGGAGATCGGTTTTCTTAGCTGCGCTCTGTCTTTTGTTTGGCCTCATCAAGCAAAGCCGGAAGACACTCCACGCAAACGATCACCGGCCGCGCCAATTCTCCCATCATTTGCTCAGTGGCCGGACTCATCCACACGTCCGTTTTGCAGGCGCTGCACTGCTTGACCGTCGAGCCTGGGATGCCCGCCGGCCCGACGGAGCAGGGCATGCATGCGATGGCCTGGGGTTCCCCTTTTTCCTCGGCCTCCAGGTTGATTTGGTCGTAGGTTTTCGCCGGTCCCTTTTGCAGAAGCTCACCGCGCTTGAGGGCATCGGGGTCCAACTCGAACACCAGATCGTCTTCCTTTATCTTGCGCATGGCGTTTCTCGCGGTATCCGAGTCGTGTGGAGTGCGCCCGTCCTGGGAAAACTGTGATGGGCGGCTCGTAACCTACCAATTTCATGGGCCTTTGAAAACCTGCTCGCGCGCATGGTGCTCGCCAAAGCGCGACCGGGCGGAACCTCGAACCAGTCAATTCAACCACGCTCATTGCGAATTGCCCGCGGCCAGCCATGGTGATCGTACCGAGGAGTCCGCCGTGGGCAACTCGAAAGAACCCTATGCGCTGAACCCGAGTCATGTCAATAAAAACTCCTGAAAAATCCCCAAATGCGCGTGACAAGGGTTATGTACTTCTCGTCTAATACTATAGTGGAAAGCCGTGCGCATCGATACCAAACGCCCACTGTGGCGTTCCGCAATGCAGGGTCGGCCGGTGGATCGTGACATTGGATTTCGGTCGGCAAGAGAGGGTCGAAGGGCCGCACGACGATCCGCATGCGCGGAGCCCCTCATGAATGAATCCGCCGAATCGCGCCAAAAACAAGGCCACCTGGTCGAGTCCCCCCATATCGCGCGCCTGCTAGCGGAGACCTGCTCGACAGCGAGCGACGCCCCCTCAGTTTCACTTCAAGAGACAGCCGTATTTGACTCGGCGGGCACGCCCCCCTCACCGGTGGACAAAGGCGCCGATCCCTCGCCGCCTCCGGTGGCTTACGGCCGCTATCTGATCACCAGCCAACTTGGGAACGGCGCGTTCGGGGTGGTTTACCGCGGACGCGACCCCGAACTCAATCGCGATGTGGCGATCAAGGTCGCAAGGCCGAACAAGCTCGCGTCGCCGGCCGACGCCGAACGCTTTCTCGACGAGGCCCGCACGATGGCCGGCATCGACCATCCGGGCATCGTCCCGGTTTTCGACTGCGGGCGGACGAAATCCGGAGAGTGTTTCATCGTTTCCAAGCTGGTGGATGGGGCCGATTTGCGCAAGGCGATGCAAGAGCGCCGTTTCTCGCCCCGCGAGGCCGCGCGGCTGATTGCCACCGCGGCCGAGGCCTTGCACGCCGCCCACCAGCGCGGCATCGTGCATCGGGACGTCAAGCCCGCCAATATCCTGCTCGATCAGCAGGGCCACCCGCTGGTCGGCGATTTCGGCCTGGCCTTGCAGCCAGACGCCTTCGGGACAGGTCCCGAATGCTGCGGCACCGCCGCCTACATGAGTCCGGAGCAGGCCCAAGCCCGCGCGGACAAGGTCGACGCGCGCTCGGACGTCTACGCCTTGGGGGTGATCCTGTTCGAGCTGGCGACTGGCCGGCGTCCTTACCGTAGCGTTTCGGCGGAGAGCCTGGTTCGCGAGATTGCCGACGAGCAAACGCCCGTCCCTCCGCCGCGCCAGATCGACGACACGACGCCTGCGGCGCTGGAGCGCATCATCCTGCAGGCGCTGGCCAAGCGGCAGGCCGAGCGTTACTCGACGGCCCTCGATCTGGCGGCTGAGCTCCGCGCCTGGCTGGCGCGTGTTGAGGACTCGTTCTGGTCGCGCGGGCGCCTGACCACGGCGAGCCTCGCCGGCGCGGCATTGGTCGCGGCGGTGATTGCGATCGCGACGCCCGGATTGACCGGCCCGTCAGACCATCCTGCCAGTCCCATGTTGCCGAACCCGGCGGCTGTCTTGCCGCAGGTACGGATCGAATCGGTCGAGATTCAGCAACTGCTCCTCGACACCAACGGCAAGCACGTGCGCGCCGGGTTGTTGCTTGGCGATAGGTGTTTGCTGCGCGAGCTGGACGGCGTTCAATTCCGGGCGAGACTGTCGCAGCCCGCCTATTGCTATTGGCTGGCATTCCGGCCCGACGGCGAAGTGGATCTCTGCTTTCCCGAGAACGCCGACGAACCGCCAACGCGGACCGCCGAACTGACCTATCCCGCGCATGATCCTGACAAGACCTACTACGGTTTCACCGACGGACCAGGTTTGCAAGCCTTCGTGTTGATCGTGTCGGAGCAACCTCTGCCTGCATATGCCGAATGGAAACGCCAACGCGGCGACGCTCCCTGGCAGGCGACGCGGGGCGCCAAACTGCGCGGCATTTTGCGGCATGATGGCCGGTGGGAAGAGGCGTTCAGCCTTGCGGCGACCCATCAGTCTCGCGGCAAGGGGGAAAAGATCGAGAGCGACGGGGGCGGACTGTCACAGCTCGTTCGCTGGGCGCAGACGGATACGAACGTGACGGCCATCGAGGCCTGGGAGTTGCCGGTGGCGCCGCGTGAAGGGGATAGGCGATAGGCGTAGAACGGAATTCATTCCGTTTGCGGGCCGCGGAATGAATTCCGTGCTACACGCCTGAAACAAGAAAGGAACCCGCGATGCGGTACGCAACCCGATTCCGTACATTCCGCCCAGTGCGGTGGTTGCTTGTCGTCTGCCTGTTTGCCGGGGCCGCCGTGGCCACGTCGCAGGAACCAGCCCCTCCGCCGCGGCAGGAACCTTCGTATCCCGGCGCCCTGACGGGCGACGACGCCGAAGCGGCCGCCCGGCTCGAAAAGGAAATCGACATGCTCCTTGAACAGGGGGATGTGCAACAAGCGATCGCCAAAGCGGAGGAGCTGCTCGCGTTACGGACCAGCAGGCAAGGGATGAAGCACTGGGCGACGGTCAACGGAACCTGGCTTAAACGCAACCTGCAGAAGATCGCGCCGATGGGAAAGGATGGACTGTCTGCGTGGAACGAATCGGTCCAGGCGACGGCTGATGCCGCGGCCCTCTACGCCCAAGGCAAGTACGTTGCGTCCCAGCTCTTGCTTGAAAAGGCCCTGCGAATCAGCGAGCGGTTGTTCGGTGACGACCACCCCGAAACGGCGAAAAGCTACCACAACCTCGCTACGAACCTGGACGCCCGCGGCAAGCACGCGACGGCACAACCCCTGTTGGAAAAGGCCCTTGAGATCAGACTGCGGCTGCTGGGCGAGGACCACCCCGAAACGGCGAAGAGCTACAACAACCTCGCCGTGAACCTGGACTACCAAGGGAGGAGCGCCGAGGCCCAGCCCGTTCACGAAAAGGCCCTGGAGCTCAGAAAGCGGCTTGTGGGGGACCACCCCCTTATGGCGGCGAGTTACAACAACATTGCTTTTAACCTAAACGCCCAAGGACAGTACGCCGAGGCCCAACCCTTTCACGAAAAGGCCCTGGAGATCAGAAAGCGGTTATTGGGGGACGACCACCCCGATACGGCGGAGAGCTACAATAACGTTGGCGGCAACTTGAGAGATCAAGGCAAGCACGCCGACGCAAGGCCTCTGGTTGAAAAGGCCCTGGAGACCAGAAAGCGGCTCTTAGGCGAAGACCACCCCGACATGGTGATGAGCTACAACAGCCTCGCCGATAACCTGAACGCCCAAGGCAAGTACACTGAGGCATGGGCCATATATCAAAAGGCGGGCCGATCGTTTCTGGCGGCCCGAGGTCGCGTGGCCTTCGGCGGTGCCGAACGCGTGGCCTGGGCCGCGGAACATAGCCCGTTGGCGAGAATGGCCGCCGCCGGGGCGCGGCAAGGCCACTTCGCCGAGGCATGTGCGGCGCTGGAACAGGACCTGGGCCGCGGTCTGTGGGACGACATCAGCCTACGCTCGGTGGGGCTGCTGACCTCCGACGAACGAGAGCCACTGCTGGCCGCCGAGCGCGAACTTCAGCAGCTCGACCAGGCGCTTGGAGGGAAGCTCGAGGAGGATGCGCGTCGCCAAATCGTCGAGCAGCGGTCGAAAGCCTCCTTGAAGCTCGGCGAAGTGCGCGTGGCGTTGATGGAAAAACACGGTCCGTTGGGCGGCGACGTGTTCGAGTTGGCCGCTGTTGGCGTATGGCGCGGTTGTGTTGAACGCCTTCGAAGACCTACGGTTGGCGACTACGGGAGATGCCAAGATCCCGGTGGAGGTCTGGCGCGACGGTGTGAAAAATATCCGCACTGTGGCACCGGGCAAGCTGGGGGTAATGCTCGACAAGCGCCCGGCGCCTGTGGCGCTAGAAGAGGAGCGCCGTTTCCAGCAAACGCTGCTGGCCGCGCGCGGCGGCGGTGGGCCCTGGCCACCCTTGCCTGCGACCGCCTGGGAGGTCGCCAGCCTGGCGAAACGGTTCAAGGCCGACCGCCGGCCGGTCAAGACGCTGCTGGGGCGGGAGGCCAGCGAGCAGGCCCTCTACGACTTGGCTGTTTCCGACAAGCTGAGCGAGTTTGGCTTCATCCACCTCGCGACACACGGCAGGATTGACGTCGAGCACCCGCGGCGCTCCGCCGTGATCGTCAGCGAGGTGAATCTACCGGATCCCCTAGAACAGGTCACGAACCACTTGCCGCCGTTCGACGGCCGACTATCGGTCGAGGAGATCGTCTCGAACTGGAAGCTCAACGCCGATCTGGTGACCCCCTCGGCTTGCGAGACGGCACTGGGAAAGCGCGCGGGGGGCGAGGGGATGGTCGGCTTCACGCAGGCCCTGTTGATGGTCGGGGCCGATGCGCTGTGCCTCAGCCTGTGGCCGGTCGACGACGTGGCCACGGCGCTGATCATGGACCGCTTCTACGCGAACCTGCTGGGCCAACGCGAAGGGCTTGAAGCCCCGCTCTCGAAAGTGGCGGCGCTGGCCGAAGCCCAGGCCTGGCTCCGCGAGCTCACGTCCGAGGAAGCAACTGCCCGCACGGCGCAGCTCACCAACGGCGTTCCGCGCGGGGCCGGTCGGCAGGGCAAGATCGTCGACGCACCCAAGCCGCCGAAGACCGCGCCGCGATCGCGCCCCTTCGCCCATCCCTATTACTGGTCTGCCTTTGTGCTGGTGGGCAAGCGTGAGTAGAACGGAATTCATTCCGTTTGCGGACCACGGAATGAATTCCGTGCTGCAATCAGCGAACCGGAGATTGTGCCATGAAGATCAAACCGCTGGCGGAAGCACGCAACGGCTCGAAGGGCGAGCAAGACTCGGAACTTGCCCATGCCCTCGAGTCGTACCTGGCCGACCTGGAGGCCGGCCGGCGGCCCGACCCGCGGCAACTCATCGACCGGCACCCGGCCGTGGCCGAGCGCTTGCGGGCTTGCCTGGCGAGCCTGCAGTTTGTCAGCCAGGCCGCCCTCGAAGTCAGCGGCGACGGCCGGCAGCCGGCGGTTTACGCGGGCGATGCGCCGGGCGCAGGCGTGTTGGGCGATTTTCGACTCGTCCGCGAGGTCGGACGGGGC
>DATLQY010000719.1:0-7459 GCA_035534975.1 Pirellulales bacterium | reverse complement strand
TCGGCGTTTCTGGTCAACGACGTGGTCTGCGTGGCCATGACGCCACTGGTGTTGCAGATTTGCCGCCAGCTCAAGCGCCCCCCGATTCCCTACCTGGTGGGCCTGGCCACTGCATCCAACGTCGGTTCCGTCGCGACGATCACCGGCAATCCACAGAACATCATCATCGGTTCGTTGTCGGGCATCTCCTACGCCCGATTTTCAGCGCGGTTGGCGCCGATCGCCCTGGCCGGCCTCGCGCTGAACTTTCTCGTCGTGGCGATCGTCTACCGCAAGTCGCTCGGAGCCGCCGCCGCGGGCCCCGCCGACGACGATACGTCGCGGCGGCCTCGCGTCCACCCGCGGCTACTCGTCAAGAGCGTGAACGTCACGCTCCTGACCATCGGACTGTTCTTCGCCGGGCAGCCGATCGCGCTGGTCGCGCTGGCGGCGGCGGGCATCTTGATGTTCGGCCGCGTGCGGCCCGAAAAGGTCTACCGCGCGGTCGATTGGCCGCTCTTGATCATGTTCACCGGCTTGTTCGTCGTGGTCCACGCGTTCGAGGTCCACGTGGTCCGCACGTGGGGTTTGGAACGCTGGTCCGCCCTGCGCGAGTCACCGGTGGTGATGGTGAGCGCGCTGTCGGTCGCGCTCTCGAACCTCGTATCGAACGTACCCGCCGTACTCTTGTTCAAGCCACTGCTTGAGGGCATTTCACAACCGGAACAAGCCTGGCTGGCATTGGCCATGTCGAGCACGCTGGCGGGCAATCTGACGGTGTTGGGTTCCGTGGCGAACCTGATCGTCGTCGAAAGCGCGCGAAGGGCCGGCACGGAACTGGGGTTCGTCGAGTACCTGAAGGTCGGTATCCCGCTGACCGTCCTCACGACGTTGGGCGGTATCGCGTGGCTCACGTTGACACGGTATTGACGTCCCGCTGCGCTCACTCGGCGGCGGCTTCGCTCGCCGCATGCGGCCTGTCACGCCAGAGCCAGATCCCCCCTCGCATGCCGACGTCGTTGGAAATGACCTCGACGTCGGCGGGCAACTCGAAGTCGATCAGCCGCGCGTTGCCGCCGCCAATGTAGAGCCGGTCGAAGTTCGTCAAGCGGCGGAGCGATTTGATCGCCTTCCTGACGCGGCGCTTCCATTTCTTGCGGCCGGAGTGCTCCAGGGCCTTCTCGCCGAGCTGTTCCTCGTACGTTTGCCCCTTGCGAAAAGGATAGTGGGCCAGTTCCAGGTGCGGGGCGATCCAGCCGTCGTCGAACAGCGCCGAACCGACGCCGGTGCCCAGTGTGATCACCATCTCGACCCCGACGCCGCTGATCGCCCCCAATCCCTGGACGTCGGCGTCGTTCTTCACTTGCACCGGCCGGGCCAGTTTCGTAGCCAACGCCTCCCGCAGGTCGAACCCCTCCCAGTCGGCCTGACCCAGGTTATGGGCGGTGATGATCTTCCCCTTTCGGACGACCCCCGGAAAACCGACCGACACCCGGTCGAAGGGCCCCAGGGGCTCGATGAGCTTCGCCAGGGCGTCGATCAGGACCGCCGGCGGACAGGGGTGCGGCGTCTCGACGCGCACACGCTGGGTGACCATTTCTCCCTGTTCGTCGAGCAGCGAGGCCTTCAGCCCCGTGCCGCCGATGTCGATGGCCAGGGTGTGGACGGGCGCGCCTTCGGCCGTTTTGCCATTGGTCGATTTGGCTGTGGTCATGTCGCTGATCGTGCTCATGGTGTCGCTCCTTGTTTTCCCGCCTGGCTGGTTGCCCCTACGATACCCTTGTTGACGAAAATCCTCAACAGCCGAAGACTCGCGTTCTAGAGCCATTTGAACACGCCTGCGATGATGAACATCGTCAGGAGTCCGGTCCCCAGAATCCCCATCACCAGGCCGAAGATCGCGCGGCCCATGCCGTGCTTTTCCGGGTGCTTCTTGATGTCCCATATCGCGACGGTCCCCAGGATCAACGCGATTGGGGCCGGCAATACGATGAACGAGAAGAGCCCGAAATAGCCGGCGGCGATGGCCCAAAGCGAACGACCCACCGGCAAGATGAACCGCATCGCGGCATCGTCGCGGGGCCAACCCGGCCATGATCGGAATCACGATCGTCCCCTGACACTGCGGGCAAGGTGCTTCGCGGCCGCTCCAATTGTCGGCGGCCTGCAACCGCTTGCCACACTGGGGACAGACGACGTCGATGGACATAGGCCCTCGGGTGTGTCAGATTCAGGGGCGGTTCGGCCCCCTGGAGTCCGGCCCCACGGTAGGCCGCCGACGCGGGGCGCGTCAAGTAGGTTGTTCGGCAGAATGCCCCGCATCTTCATCTACGAGTTCACGACCGGGGGCGGCCTCTTGGCCCTGAACCAAGACGCGCCGCTGGCGCGTTTGGTCGATGAGGGCCGCGCCATGGTCACCGCGCTGGCCGCCGACTTCGCCGCGATCGACGGCGTCGAAGTCAAGTTCCTGGCCGATCGACGGCTGACCGCGGGGCGAATGGACGTGCGCCGCGCACACGTCGTCGGCGATTACGTCGAAGCCAACGCCACCTTCGATCGCTTGGCAGCCGCCGCCGATTGGACGGTCGTGATTGCGCCCGAAACCAACGGGCACCTCGTCGGCACTTGCCGGCGGGTCGTCGAGCTCGGCGGCCGGTTGCTTGGGCCGCCGCCGGAGTTGGTCGCGCTCGCCTCCGATAAACAGGCCACCGCCCAACATCTGGCGGCGGCGGGCGTGCGCGTGCCGCGGGGGATCGCCTGGGCCATGGGACCGCCGTGGCCCGACGATATTCCCTATCCAGCGGTCTGGAAGCCGCGTGATGGGGCCGGGTCGCAAGGGCTGCGTTATGTCCCTGACTCAAAGGCTATCCGCAAACCGGTGGAAAGCGATGTTACGCCCTTGTGGGACGGCCGTCCATCTGAAGCGAAGGACGGCCCGGGAAGGCCGTCCCACGTACCACGGGAGGGGCGGCTGGAACGGTACTGCCCCGGTTTGCCGGTGAGTGTCGCGTCGCTATGCGGTCCGCAGGGGTTGACGACACTGGCCCCGTGCCTCCAGTTGCTCAGCGACGACGGCTGCTTCCGGTACTTGGGTGGTGTCTTGATCATGGAGCCCGCCCTGGCCGAGCGGGCGACGAAGTTGGCCGCCGAGGCCGTAGCGTCGTTGCCCCAGCCCCGAGGCTACTTGGGCGTCGACCTGGTGCTTGGGCCGGAAACCAACGGTGACACCGACTTTGTCATTGAAATCAACCCGCGGCTGACCACGTCATACGTCGGTCTGCGCGCGGCGTGCGAAAGCAACCTGGCGGACGCAATGTTGGCGATCGCACGGGGGCAAGCACCCGCGATTCATTTCCGAAATGAGCCGCTTCGGTTCACGGCCGACGGGAAAATTGTTAGAATGACGCCGGTCGGCGATTCCTGATGTGGTGATTCGGCCCATGGTCCAACCCCGAGTATTGATCCTACGCGCCCCTGGCACGAATTGCGACGTCGAAAGCGCGTTCGCCTTCGAGAGGGCGGGCGCCGTCGCCGAGCGGTTGCACGTCAATCGCCTACTGGAAAGCCCTCGGCGGCTGGCCGAGTTCCAGATCCTCTGCCTGCCCGGCGGATTTTCCTACGGCGACGACCTGGGCGCCGGCACGATCCTGGGCAACCAGATCCGACACCACCTGTTCGACTGCCTCCACGAGTTCAAGGCCGCCGGCAAGCTCGTGTTGGGCATCTGCAACGGCTTTCAGATCTTGATTCGCTCGGGGATTCTACTGGATGCGCCGGCAACGGCCGGCCCGGCCGCCACGCTTTCGTTCAACGCCTCCGGCAAGTTCGAGGACCGCTGGGTACGGCTCCAGGCGACCGGCGGAGCGTGCGTGTTTTTCGCGGGTATCGATACGATGTACCTGCCCGTGGCCCACGCCGAGGGCCGCTTCGTGCCTCGCGACGCCGCCACGCTGGCGGCGCTGGAGGCCAATGGTCAACTTGCCCTGCGGTATCAGTCGGCCAAGGGCGAGTCGCCGGCGCCCTATCCGGCGAACCCCAACGGCGCGGTCGCCGACGTGGCCGGCGTGTGCGACGCGACGGGCCGAGTCTGCGGCCTGATGCCACACCCCGAGCGGCACATCGACCCCACGCACCATCCACGCTGGACCCGCGGCGAGTTGGCCGCCGAGGGGGACGGGCTTGCGGTGTTCCGCAACGCAGTGGCGTATTTCAACTGAAGCGTGGATGACTTCGACGACGCCGGCTCACCTTGGCGCGGATTACCGGCCTCTCCACGTCACGAACGACGGAAAAGAGATCGACGAACGCGCGACGAGGCGCTATTTTTGACGATTTTCCCAATTCCAGGTCGCAAAACCGCTGCGCCGGGGCACAGTAGAGGGGACGGAAGCAACATCCCGAACTTCAACTTAGGCAGGCGCTCTGTGAAAAGCGACTCGGAACTGGTTGAGCTGGTGAAATCGGGCCAGGTCGATGCCTATGCCGAGCTGGTCGTCCGATACGAACGGCAGGTCCGCGCGGCTGCGCTTCACGCGGTCCGCGAGCGCAATACCGCCGACGATGTGACGCAGGAAGCGTTCGTGGCGGCCTTCGAGACGCTCGGGAGGCTTAAGGACGGTGCGAAGTTTGGGGCATGGCTGATGGGAATTGCGAAACACCGCGCCGCGAAAGCCGTCCGCGCTCGCTGCCGGTCGCCCGCCCTTGTCGGTGACATCGCGACGATTCCGGCGGACAACGGTCCTTTGAGCGACCTTTCGGCGCTGTTGCTCGAGCTTGTGGAACGGCTGCCCGAACACGAGCGGCTCGTCGTCGGGCTGAAGAACTTCCAGGGACATTCCATCCTGGAAATCGCCACGATCACAGGCCGGCCGCCGGGCACGGTCACCAAGCAATTGTCGCGCGCCTACGCACGTCTGCGGTACTGGTATTCCAAGGAGAATTCCCGATGATAACCCCCGAAACGATTGAAAATGGTCTGGCGCAATTGGGAGACGAGCTGGGAACGCAGGCGGGTCTCGCACAGCGAGTGCTGGATGATATCCGCAGCCGGCAGACGCTGCGGCCGTTTCCTACGCGTCCCGAACGCCACGTCCTGTTTACGAGGCGATCTCTGGTCGCGGCTTCGGCCCTGGGGGGCATGGTGTCGCTGGCCGGGTGGTGGTCGTTGACCTCGGCAACGCTGTACGCCCGCGTTCTGGAAGCGCTCGACGGCGCAAAAACGGTTCACGTCAGCGGCTGGTCCCGCGAAGTGTTCCGCAAGTGGCCGCTCGAGGCGCCGCTGAAAACAACCGACGGCGCCGACGTGCGCCACACCGTGGACGCCTGGTATTGGACCGACGCGCCGAAAGAACCGGCTTCGTACGAGAAATTCGGCCCAGTGGTCGTCGTTCGCCGTGGCGGCAGCCTTCGCGAATATCAGGATGACGTGAAGCTGCTGTTCGTTTCCGATGGTGGGTGGCCGAAGAACTACGCCGAGCGTTTCTCCGCACTGGCTGAACATCTCAAAACCCTGGACGCACCCGGGCTTTCGAAAGAGAAGTTGGGGACGCGCAGCGAGGGAGGACGCACCCTCTCCGGGTGGCAGGTCACGCAAGGGAACCGCCTCGAGGAATTCTGGCTGGATGCGAAAAGCGACCTGCCCGTTCGATTCGCGCGCTGGTCAAACCGTCCGGAAGGTAAGGTGCAGGTTTTCGATCTGACATTCTCGTTCGACGAGCCCGTTCCGACCACCGTCGCAAGCTACGAGCCGCCGGAGGCTGAGACCATCCGCTACGGCGGGTCGAACAGAAATGCCGACCTCGCGTGGCGGCGGCACGTGCAGGAAATCGGACTCCGGTTGCAGGATCAGCCGATTCCCGGCCGTGTGGCACTGCTGCCGCGGGAGAATGGCAAGACGTTCAGCCTCCAATGGACGCTACCGACTCCCGATGGCAAGTTTTGGGTTGTGCCGCTCGATCTTGATCAGTACCAACGCCTCTCGTTGCGTGACTTTTTCCGACTGCGCGCGGCGACCACGGCGGGCGAGCGGATCCACGGTACATGGCGCGTGCCGCTAGAGTTCCATGGTTTGGAGCTCCGGCACGACCTCGTTTACGCCGACGGGACGGCGTGGCAGGAATGGATGCAAGCCGTTCTCGGACATTTCGGCCTCGAATTGGTGGACGTTGTCGAACAGCATATCGTATGGATCGCGCGGCACGACGGGCGCAAGTTAAAACCCTGGAAGGAAGTCAACCCATCGGTGCCCTACATCATCAAGAACGGAAAAGAGGTCAAGGGGCTGGTGGCGCCGGGCATCGGGCACATGCTTCGTCCGGTCACCATGGAAGAATTGTTGAATGACTTCAATGCCGAGATCGATTCTCGCGAGCTGACGGCAAAGCTCCCAATCCTCGTCGATGAAACGGGACTCCCCAAAGCGCCGGCGTTCGATCCGCAAACGCACAAAAGCGGCCAGGAGTTCTTCGATATGGTCGTCAAGCCCAACTATTGTGTTGCGAGCGACTCGCCGCTTTTCCAGGGAGCGACGTCGCTGGCAATGGCCCGCGAGTGGTACGCCCGGGAATTCGGAATCACATTCGCCGAAGAGCAGCGGCCGACGACGATTCACCTGGTGCGGCGGAAGCAGAATGGTGATTGACCCTACTGCACCAACATCTCGTTGAATACATGCACATCGCCGCGGCGGGCCTTCAACAGCGATAAGCTCTCCAACGTGATCTCGCGCTGCCGACTTTGCCCCCTGCTTTCCATGAAATGCTCAGGCGGGAGGCTGCGTAGATAGGCTTGGGCCGCGTCCTCATACGCGGCTCGGTGCTGGCGATGGGTCGCACTCCCGTGTCGCTCGAATGCCCCATTTGAAGTTTAGCCCGGTTGGCGCCCGTTACCAGATGCCGGCCCCAAATCCCCCGCGATTCGGCGCGGCGCGGCCCGATCCTTGGTGCGCCGGCGCCGTGTGAGGAGCGCGCGGCTCGGATACGGCCGGCTGGACCTTCGTCCGCTCCGCGGCGGGTTGTAACGTGGCCGGCTTTTCGATGGTCTTTTCGACCGCGATCTTTTCCATGGGCGCGGCCGCCGGCTTGCGCTCCGCGTGTCGCCGCGGCGCGCTCGCCGGGGCCGTGGTTTCCTCGTCGAAGTCGTCGTAACTCGATACGTAGCCCGGCTGCTTCGAGCGATCGACCTCACCGCGAAAGGCCTGAATCACCCGATCCTGGATCAGCTCCCGGCAGTTCGAATTGATCGGGTGCGCGATGTCGGCGTAGAGCTTGGCACGCCCCTCCTCGTCCTTGCCGCCCCGATCGCCCGCCAGCCGCAACCCGCACTGGTTGCAATAGCCGGCGCGAAGATGGTTCTTACAGCCGCACTGCGGACAGTGGGCGGTGAGCTTGCGGCTGGGCATGGCCACGAAGGGACCGCTGCTCCCTTCGATGATCTTCAGATCGCGGACCACGAAACAGTCGTCGAAGGTGATCGAGCAAAA
>DATLQY010000718.1:0-2514 GCA_035534975.1 Pirellulales bacterium | reverse complement strand
ACAGGGTCAGAAGCGGGCGTGCCAGTCCCTGGGGGCTCGGGGGCCAATCTGCTTCAGATGGACTTCTTCGCCTCGTCGGACGCATCGGGATTGTTCGGCATCTACGCGGTCGAAGGATTAGCAAACACAGTATGGACGGATGACAATATCACCACGCAGTTTTTCACCAACGCCCCCGACGAAACGGGCACGGTACTGATTGGGGAAGTCAAGCTTCCGGGAGGGGTTCAACCCATCCCCGAGCCGTCGACACTGACGTTGTTTTGGTTGGGAAGCACGGCATTGGTAAGCTGGAACTCGTGGCGTCAACGAAAGCCAGCCGCGGCATAGCGAGGCGCGCCCTTGAAACCGTAGGTCAGGCTTTCCAGCCTGACTCTCGCTACTCTTGATCCTGTCAGGCTGGAAAGCCTGACCTACGGTGTGCGCCATGGTTTCATTCTGCCCCGCATGAAGGATCTTTCTGCTCCCGTGCGAAAGGTTGGCGACGGCGCAACGGCGGGGTGGCGTTCGAATCCCTTCCGATCTATTCTAGACAAGGTTACCTGGACGCCGGACAAGAATATCCATCGGCCGAACTTGGAACTACTGAATGAGCGTGAACGTTGCCCTGCTGTATGACGATTCCGCCTACGTGGAATGCCAAGAGCGTCCGGACCGCGCGGTGGGCGACGGTCCCGTGGGGCTGATGGGAAGGCAGGTGGCGGGAAGTGAATTCCTCAACGCGTACTTGACCTATGGATGCTGGAGCGAACTGACGGCCGTCGTTTACAACCAGGCCAACGCGAATTCTCTCGCGCAATATTTTCAACGGCACCCGGCGGCGCGGGCCCATGAGCGCCGCCTGCGCCTGGTGCCCATGGCGGCCTTCCAGGAAAATTTCTTTCCGGCGCCGCCCGCTCCTTTGCTGTACACGCCGTGCCCGCCGGACCCGGCTTACGCTTGGGCCCGCTATCAGTCGGCGCCAGGCGCTTTCGCACTTTCAGGCGTGACTCACACGCTGTCGACCCCGGCCGCGGCCCGCCTGCTGTGCGAGCTGCTCACGGCCCCCTACGAACCCTACGATGCCTTGATTTGCACCTCCACCGCCGTGGCCCGCATGGTCCGTTCGGCGACTGATGCCTACGCGGATTACCTTCGCGACCGGCACGGGGTGGCCCCTACATTGCGGATCGGGCTGGAAACGATTCCCCTGGGGGTCGACCCACAGCGGTTCCGTCCGCCGACACCCGATGAACGGTCGGCTCGCCGCGCGGCCCTCAAGATCGCCGACGATGAGGTGGCCGTCCTGTTCGTGGGCCGATTCTCTCCGCACGCGAAGGCGCACCCTTATCCGATGTTTCACGGGATTGCCCAGGCCGCGCGTGACACCGGCCGGCGGGTACACCTGATCTTGTCGGGATGGGCCGCCCACCCCGCGGTTCGGCAAGCGTTTCTGGATGCGGCCGGGATGTTCGCCACGGGGATCGCGGTCAGTGTGGTCGACGGCATCGACCCCGACTGGAGGTTCGGTGTCTGGCACGCAGCCGATGTGTTCACCTCACTTTCAGACAGTATTCAGGAGACGTTCGGCCTGGTGGTCGTCGAGGCCATGGCCAGCGGCCTGCCGGTGGTGGTCTCCGACTGGGACGGCTACCGCGACCTGGTGGTCGACGGCGGGACGGGCTGGCTGGTGTCCACGCGCATGCTTCGCGGCGCGACGAGCGAGGCCACCGTCCGACTGTTATTGGGGGCCAACGATTACGACGCCTTCCTGGGGGAGTGCAATCAGGCGGTCGCGGTCGACCCGGCGGCAGCGGCCAAAGCTTACGCTCGTCTGTTCGAAGACGCTGCCCTGCGCCGCCGCATGGGCGACGCCGGCCGCCGGGTCGTGCTTGAGCGATTTACCTGGGCGCGAATCATCAAAGCCTATGAGGATCTGTGGCGCTGGCAGGAGTCGGAGCGCCGCGCCTGGCTGGCGCGCCGGCCGGCCCCAGCGCCGCGGCCCGGCGGCCCGCCTTGCTTCCCCGCCCCCGAGGTTGCTTTCGGACGTTACCCGTCTCGGATGCTCGCCGACGACGACCGGCTCAAGACCGCTGTCGGCGCCGAGGCGCGCTTGGGCCGAATCTTGTCGCTTCCGCTCACCAATTATGCCGCTGACCGTCGCCTGGCGGACGAGGTGCCGCTGCGGACCCTGCTGGCGGCCGCCGCCGACGCTTCGAGCATCGCGGAACTGGTCGACCACCTGTGCGGGCAGGGGATACCGCAAAGCCGCGGGCGGGCCACGTTGGCCTGGCTGCTGAAATACGGACTCGTGCAGATCGCGGAGTGAAAAGTAGCAGGCACACTCCGTGTGCCGTAGCTTTCCGCGTGCCGACGTCGATTCGCCCAAGGTTGCGGCACACGGAGTGTGCCTACTAGTGCGCCTACAAGCGCACCGAATCAGCGGGGTGCAAGTCCCCGTCGAAGTTGGTCAGAGCTTTGTAACCGATCGTAACTGCGTCGTCGAGAGACGGGGTGGAGAGCAACGGGAGGTGA
>DATLQY010000717.1:0-2359 GCA_035534975.1 Pirellulales bacterium | reverse complement strand
TCGGCCTGGCCGATCCGGCGGATGCGCTGGCGGACCGCCGCGGCGTCGAGCACCCCGGCGGCCCGCTTGTCGTCGAGCGCGGCATGCACGCGCACGTGGAACAGCAGTCGCCAGAACTTCGTCAGCGCTTCGCCCGAGGTCAACGCGGCCAGCCTGTCGGCGTCGGGCCGGGCCAGCACGATCACTCGCGGGGGCAGCTTGTGATCGGCGGCCAGTCCAAGCTCGTCTAAATCGACGATCTTGAGCAGCGATTCGGCGGCGATCAGATAGCTTTTGCGGTGGGGCACCCGCAGCCCAATGCCGCCGATCTCGCGGTCCTGCTTGATCAATCGACGCAGGATACGAGGGGGTGCCAAGAGCGCCGCCGGGTCGGCGGCGCGCAGGGCGGCTTCGAGTTCGCCGATCGAAAGTGGGAGGTCGACGCTGCCGGCCATTTCCCAATTCTACGTCATAGGCCATTCATTCGACCAGCCGGTGGGGATCAAGATCATGGACGCGGAGGCGTCCTTGTACCAACGCGCCCAACGCGTTACAATCGGCAATTCAGAACAGGTGCCTGCGGCGAGCCCCCGTGCCGAGCTTTGGGAGAACGACGACATGACGATGGACAAGAGCCTTCAGTTGCGGACCGGCCTGGTTCGCTCGCGGAGCGTGCTTTCACGCGGCGAACGTATCGCTCGTTTGCAAGCCTCCGACAAGTGGCAGCAAGGCCAAAGCCCCCTGGGCTTGCCCAAAGTGCGGGTCTATAAGCTTTCGCTGAAGAAGAAGAAGAAACGCAAGGAGGAGGAGGGCGAAGGTGAAGTCGCCGCCGCCGCCACCGCCGCCACGCCTGAGAAGAAGCCCGAAAAGAAGGCCGATAAGAAGAAGTGATGCGCGTACACCTGGAATATGGCCGGACCGGGCTGGATGTCGAACTGCCCGCCGAACGCCTCGTGCGTTCGCTGGCCTACAAACAGGCCCCGCCGCTACCCGACCCCGCCGCCACCCTGCGCGACAGGCTCGCGCGGCCGAATGGAACGAGGGCGCTGGCGGAGCTGGCCCGTGGCCGCCGCGATGCGACGATTGCCATCTGCGACATCACCCGGCCGGTGCCCAACCAGTTGATCCTTCCGCCGATCCTGGCCACGCTCGAAGCGGCCGGCATCCCGCGCCGGCGGATCACGATCGTCATCGCCACAGGGCTGCACCGCCCCAACGAGGGCGACGAATTGGTCGAGCTGGTTGGCGGTGAGATCGTCGAGAACTACCGGATCGAAAACCATCGCGGCAAGGTCATCGCCGAACACACTTACCTCGGTCAAAGCCCGCGCGACGTGCCGATCTGGATCGACAGCCGTTACGTCGAGGCCGACCTCAAGATCACCACCGGCCTGATCGAGCCGCACCTGATGGCCGGCTTTTCCGGCGGGAGGAAGTTGATCTGCCCGGGCCTGGCGGCGCTGGAAACGGTGCGGGTCTGGCATGGGCCGGATTTCCTCGAACACCCCAAGGCCGATTGCGGAATTTTGGAGGGAAACCCGGTCCACGAGGAAAACACCTGGATCGGCCGTCGGGCGGGCTGCGACTTCATCGTCAACGTGGTGATCGACGCCGAGCGCCGGCCGCTGGCCTTCGTGGCCGGCGACATGGAGCAGGCGTTCCTCGAAGGGGTCGACTTCGTGCGCGGCGTCGTGACCGACACCATCGCCGAACCCGTCGACGTCGTGGTGACGAGCTCGGCGGGCTATCCGCTCGACACGACCTTCTATCAGGCGGTCAAAGGTCTCACCGCCGCGCTGCCGATCGTCAAGCAAGGAGGCACGATCATCCTGGCGGCCGGCCTGACGGAAGGAATCGGCTCGCCGGAGTTCCAACGGCTGTTCACCGAGAATGAAAACCTCGACGTGTTCGTCGAGCGGATCCTGGGAAAGGACTATTTCGTGATGGACCAGTGGCAACTCGAAGAGCTGGCCAAGGTCCGCCGCAAGGCCAAGGTGAAGATCGTCAGCGACGGTTTGCCGGCGGAGACGATCGACACGCTGTTCGTCGAAAGCGCGCCGAGCGTTGAGCGGGCCGTCGCCGACTCGCTGGCCGAATACGGCGATGCGGCGACGCTCGCCGTGGTTCCCAAGGGCCCCTATGTGCTCGCGCAAGTCGCAGGTTGAGCTTTCCTTGGCAATCATTCGCCGATTGACGGTTGCGCGCGGTGAACTTCTGCTGCCGTACCTGTTCGACGCGCTCGGACTGAAACGCAAGATCGTCAAGAACCTGCTCAAGTTCGGCGCCGTGGAGGTCAACGGCGCGACGCTCCGGCAGTTCGATCACCTTCTTGCGCCCGGCGACGAAGTGAAGGTCAACGACCTCTCGACCGCCGTGGCCA
>DATLQY010000716.1:0-20455 GCA_035534975.1 Pirellulales bacterium | reverse complement strand
AGGCCTCAGCCGAGAGGTCGCCCCCTCGACTGCTGGGTCAGCTACATGTCGAACGAGCAATTTACATGGTTCAGCTCCTTTCAGCTAAACTAGATCAACCAAGCTTCGCCTGGCGCACCAGGATTGCAGGATGGACAGGATCGGTTTGGAACCATCCTGAATGCTGTATTCCATCCTGTTCATCCTGTCATCCTGTCTTTGCTTCTTGTCCCGAGGCCCCCGGCCTAACCAGACGAGACTCAGGCCTCTTGCCGCTCGACCGTCGAGGTGGCAAACTGAGGGGCACGACGAAGGTGACCCAGCGGAGCGAACCCATGCGAACGACGAATTCAAGCCAAACCGTCGCGTTGTCGGTGGGGGCAATGTTGGCAGTAGCGGCATTTGCCGTGGCCGATGGACCTCCGGCAACCATGAATGGTTGGCCGCGGGTCTTCTTCGATGACTTTGAGTCAGGCACGTTGGATCGCTGGGAGCCGAGCGATCCGAACGCATGGAAGCCGGATGTGTTCGAAGGCCGGAAGGTGGCCAATCAGTTCGGGCAGAGCCAGGTCGAGACGCCGGTCCGTTCGCCGTTCAATCGTTCAGTCGTCAAGGACCTGGTCGTCTCGGACTGCGTCGTCGATCTGCGGTTGCGCACGACGGCGCGCGACTATCCCCATCGAAGCTTGTGCCTGTTCTTCGGCTATCAGGACCCGGCCCACATGTACTATGTGCATCTGGGGCAGAAGGCCGATGACCACGCCAACCAGATTTTCATCGTGGATAACGAGCCGCGGCGAAAGATTTCGAGCAAAACCACTGAGGGAACCCCGTGGGACGACCAATGGCACCATGTCCGGATCGTCCGCGACGTCAAGACGGGCTCGATCGACGTCTTTTGGGACGACACGGAGGAGCCGGTGATGCAGGCAGTCGACAAGACGTTCACCTGGGGCCAGGTCGGCATCGGTTCCTTTGACGACAGCGGCCTCTTCGACGATGTGGCGGTGTATGGCGTCAAGGTCGAGCGTCCGAAGCCGTAAGGACGGGCTGACATCAACCGCGAGATGCACATCAACGATATGCACGCGACGATGCTTTACCTGCTCGGGCTGGACTACGAGAAGCCGACTTATCACTATAGCGGCTGGGATTTCCGTTTGACGGACCTGGCGGGGGTCGTGGCCAAAGGTGTGGTGGCCTGAGCGGGCGGTTGGTGGCCCGTCTCATCAAACGGTCCCTAAATCGGACATCCGAGCAAACCGTTGTGTAAATAAGACGGTGCTCGCGCCCACCGGGCTTGTCGGCGCCTCTCGCGGGTGCCCCGGGCTACGGTTTGCATCGCGAGCCATGCGCGAGCTACAATCGGTTGCAGTGCGATCATCGTTGCACCGCACCTGGGCGAGCAAACTGCTATGCGTCCGAAATCTGGCGCGTTCTCACGCTATCGTCCGCGACTCTTGACACTCATCGTGTTGATGATCGTCGCGGCGCCGATCGTCGTCGCCAATTTGAGTCACGAACAAGGGGCGATCCAGAAATGGTGGCAGCCGCCGTCGCCGCCGAATCCGTCGTTCTCGTTCGGCTGGCCGATGATCTGGTACTGGACCGAATTTCCCCCATTGGTCGGCGGTGTGCGCGCGAGCTGTGATCACAATCTCGCGCGATGGAGCGCGCCTGGGCTGGCCGGCAATCTGGCAATGTGGCTGCTCATGGTCGCAGTGCCGGCGGTGGCCTGCGAATGGCTGCTGCGTCGCTATGGGCGTGACTTGAGTTTTCGCCCGCGACTCGTGACGCTTGTCGTGCTGATGGTCGTGGCGGCGCCCACGGTGCTGGCCAATTTGAGTTCCGATGAATTGACGGGAAACATGTGGGGGCTTCTGCCGTATCCGGCGTACGGATGGCCCCTCGTCTGGTGCTGGCGTAACTCGTACTTTGGTTGGCCGGGAGTGGCCATGCTCGACTGGGATTGCAGTGGGGCGCGGCTGGCTGCCAATCTGACGACCTGGCTCGTCATGTTGGCCGCCGCGGGAGGCGCTTGCGAATGGCTGCTTCGCCTTTACCGGCCCCGCTTGCAGTGGAACCTGCGAACGATGCTCGCGGCGGTGGGGCTGCTGGCCGTGTTCTGCGCTTGGTGCGCAAAGCTGCGCGACCGAGCCAACCTGCAAGACCCCATCATTGCCGAGTACGGGGATCCTGGTCAGAGCGTGGCTTTATTTTGGGATCGCTTGGGACCGAAATGGCTCGATCTGGTCGGGGCCGATCGCTTTCGTCGCCGCGTCGTCGGCGTGGATCTCACTTATCCGCTCAGCTTCCCGAGCGGCCGCGGTCCCGGCGGCACCGATGAAGAGTTGCTTAAGCGTTTGGGGCGATTGCCCGACATGCGTTACCTCGTCGTTTGCGCGTCCGACCTGACTCCCGACACGGCCGCCGCGCTGGGCGAAATGCGGCAACTGCGAATGTTGCGCATCGAGTTCTTGGGCGCCGACAAGCTGACAGCGCATGCCTGCTTTGCATCCATTGGCAAACTGACTCGGCTCGAGCGACTCTGCCTTGACGGGCTCGATATTCGCGGCGACGACCTGGCGTGCATGGGCGGCCTGTCGAATCTGAAATCGCTCTCGCTCAGTTGTGAAGACGATTTGGATGAAACGCACGAGTTGCTTGCGGCCCTCGGCAAGTTGACTCAGCTCGAGCGACTCTGCCTGGAGGGCTGGGAGCTGGGCAGCGACGACCTTGCACATCTGGCCAGTCTGACGAATTTGAAATCACTCACGCTCGAGATCGAATGTAATCAGGAAAAAGCACATGAATGTCTTGCGACCCTTGGCGCGCTGACTCAACTCGAGCGGCTCTGCCTTTCAGGGATCGATTTCCGTAGCGACGACCTGGCATGCCTGGCTGGCCTGGCGAACCTGCGAGTACTCGGCTTGAGGGACTATTGGCCTGATTCATCGTCTGACGAAGTCGGCACGGAAATGGAAGAAGACAGCACGGAAGAGGGCGGAGAAAACTCGGACGAGCTTGAAAACAAGGACACGCTGCAGCTCCTCGCACACCTTCCGGCGCTGCCGCGGCTCGAAACCATCGACCTGGAAGGCTCGGCCGTCAGCGACGACGATCTTGCGCAGCTTGCCGTCGTTCCTCGCCTGAAGTTGCTCAATCTGACTGGGACGTTGGTCACCGACGTCGGCCTGGCGGAATTGGCCTCTCTGGCATCTCTTGAAAAACTGAGGATCGACAATGCCATCGCCACGGCGGCAGGGCTTGAATCGTTGCTCAGGCTGAGGCGTCTCAATTCGCTACACATTGTTCCCGCTCAATTGGAGGGCGCGACGCACACACTGTTTTTCGACGGGATAATGAACGCGGGACTATACGTGCGGGAGGACGAGGTCGATCGTTGCCGCCGGGCATTGGAAGCGTTGCGTCGATCGAACCCCGGAATCGTCTTCGACAGCTTTACCGACGTCTTCGACTTCAACAAACGTCGGGCGCCCACGCCGGCGCCCATGTACCGTCCGTGGGCGGGAAATAGAATCGACTTAATGGTCTATTACGACTTTTATGATTGGTAGCGCTGCAAACGAAAAGCAATCCAACTCGCAATGATTCGCCAACTTCCGATCAAGGCCCGTTATCCACTTGCGCTCGTCCTGCTGGCCGCGTCGGGGATGGCCTCCGCCGCCGACCCGTACCTGGAATATGTCTCGACGGCGCCTGAGTTTCAGCGCGTCCGGCAGGACCGCGACTTCTTGCTCGGCCGCTGGGACACCTGGCTTTACATGCCGTGGCGTTATCAATGGACGATTGGCACCGGGGACGAGGGGGGGCAGTTCTGCCGCGATTATGGCTTGTTGGGCGGCTTCACCGACCATGGCAGCGGTCCGTTCGAGTGGCTCGACCAATGGGAGTTGCGGTTCTACAACGACCACACCGCGGCCAAGGGGTTCCTGCACCTGCGCGGCGCGGAGAGCAAACAGAACTTCGCCGGTTTCCAACGCAACGGCCGGGCGATCCGCACCGGCACCGATGGGCCGCAGCCGCTCGACGCCGCCCTGCTCGCGCGGTTGCGGGCAACCGTCACCGACTTCGTCAAGAACGTGAAGTCCCATAGCACGCGGTGCGTGGCGTACGCGCTCGACGACGAAATCTCGTGGGGAGCGTTCGTCACGCCGCTTCCCTGGCGGATCAACGGCGACGACGGCGCCTACGCTCGCTGGCTTCGGCAATACTATGGACGCGACGACGCCCCGCCGCCGGAGTTCGTCACGCCCGACTTTACCCGGGCGCAACTCTCGCGGCCGCTCGGCCAACTCGACTTCGCGCCGTTGTTGGACCGAATCACGTACAACGATTCCGCCTGGGCGAATTTCGTCGGCGACCTGGTCGCCACCGCCAACGCCGCCGACCCAGACGCGCCGTGCGGGTTCGTCGGCGGTCAATCGCCCAACCTCTGGGGCGGTTACGACTATGCCAAGCTGGCCAAGAAGATTCAATTCATCGAGGCCTACGACCTGGGCTCGTCGGCGGAGATCATCCGCTCGTTCAACCCCGAGAGCGCCATGCCGGTCGTGACCACGCACTTTCATAGCGACGAGCGCGGCACGGCCAACGACGTCTGGCAGGCCTGGCATTATTTCGCGCACGGCAACCGCGGCATGATCGGCTGGGTGGACGGCTGGTTCGACGGCCCCAAGCCGCGGCCTTGGCTCGAGGAATTCCGCGGCACGGCGAAGGAACTGAGTGGCGTGCAGGGGCCGAAACTCGCCGGCGCTCGCTGGCTGCACGACGGCGTGGCGATCTATTATTCGCACCCGTCGATCCAGGTCTCGTGGTGCCTCGACATCGAACCTCACGGCGGCACCTGGGTCAACCGTGGCGACGACGCTCGGCTCGGCACGTCGCACAATGTTCGTAAGGCGTGGGAATACCTGCTCTCCGACGCCGGGTTGCAATACAACTTCCTCCCCTACGACGAGGTCCTGACGCGCGGCGTGCCGGACGAGTACCGAGTGCTGATCTTGCCCGCCTGCTACGCCTTGTCCGACATCGAAGCCGTGCGCATTCGCGAGTTCTGCGAGCGCGGCGGGACGGTGATCGCCGACTTCGCCTGCGGGCTTTTCGACCAGCACGGCCGCGGCCGGATGGCGGGCGCCTTGGACGACCTTTTTGGCGTGCGGCACGACGGGACCGAGACCAAGGCCGACTTCTTTGGGGGCCGGCTTTGGGTGGAAACGGACCAGGACGCCGCCTTCAGTTACCGCCGCTACTCCGAGTTGTTCGCGACCGTCGACTGCAAGCTGGTTGACGGTTACGCCCAGGCGGAAAACGATCTTGGTACCCAGACGTCTCGGCAAGTCGGCCGAGGGACCGCCGTCTATGTCAATCTTTCTCCTCAGCGGTACCTGCAATACCGAGAGGAAAAGACGGCGACCGATGAAACGCGTACGCCATTCCTGCGCCACATCGAGAGGGCGGGCGTGCGGCCTTGGCTTTCGGTCACGGCGGCAAACGGCCGGCGACCGGAGAACTTGGAAGTCACGTATTGGACGAAAGGGGACCGCACCTTGCTGTTCGTGCTGCAAAACGCGACCGTCACGGGCAGCGCGCTCGGAGGCGGCGGTGCGGAGGGACTGGTTCACCAGCGCACGAAGCTCAACGTCGAGTTCCCGGCCGACGTGGACGACGTCGTGAACGAACGCACTGGCGAGCGCCTTGGCGCGGGCCGCCGGTTCGCGTTCGACTTCAACAGCGTGGAAGCGATCTTCATCAGCTTCCGCGGTTTGCGCGCGGCCGGCGCCCCGTGACATCGACGCGTCCCGCGCCGTATGATGGTCGACGGAGACATACCAGGAGAACGAAAGATGTTCGACCAATTTCCGGTGCCCGCGGAGCCCAGCAGGATCGACCAGAGCGAGCAATGTCAGCTAGGCGACAACAGTCGCTTACCCCACGGCAAACCCCTCGACCGCCGATACCACGCCAACCGGACCCACAACGCCTGCTCAATCGCTTGGGCCGGGGGGCTCGTGACGACAAAACTAGCGGGGCGATCGAGGCGCACATTCCACCCAGAAGAGTGGCAAAAATCGCCGATTCGGTGGGAGACTTCGCGACCCCGAGACGCTGACGCTATCCATTCCGTGCTGACGCTGCTGACGCTGGTGGGAGGATCACGGTCCGATTGCCACGCTTGGCGCAAGCCCTTCGATACCAGGACGTTGCGTGTGGTGAATCGGCCATGCTGACGCTGCTGACGCTGCTGACGCTGTTTTTCCTATCTTCCCGCCTGGGCGAGAGGGGAGGGCCCCGTGACGATGCGTGACGATGGTGACGATGAAAAACACGCAAAGGTTTCCTGGGGCAAAATAGGCAAACTTGAGTTCAGGATATCATCAGCTCGGCGTCGCGGCACGCACTCGCGTCCCATAATGCGCCATATGGCGCATTAGCAGTTCCGACAGGTCATCAGCACGGGTACTCGCATCCCCACCGTAGTCGGGCCTGGGGCCAGTAAGGCAACTCCAAATGCGCCAATTGGCGCATGACATTCGTGTCGTGCTGGCCTCGTTCGGCCCGCGGGGGCGACTCGGTTTCACCCCGTTGGGGTGAAGGGGTCGGTGGTCAATTCGTCACCCAGGGCTGCGCCCGTGGGCTGTGGAATTTGACCCCCTTGGGGTCTGCACGCGAGGCCGCTAATTACGTAGCGTGCTTGCGAAGCGAGTCGTATTTCACGCGGCCGGCAATGAAACACATTGCCATGAGTAATGGCGAATTCCTCGGCAAGATAGCGACCGAGGCATCGCTTAGGCTCTTCCCCAGCCACCGTGAATGTCATTCTCGAGCGTGTGATGTATAGCGGCATGCATCAGGCACCGGGCTGCCAAAGCGCATCAAAACCGCACACAGTGTCCGGCCGTGATGCGCTTTTTTTTCGAGATTATACCTGCCCATGGTTATACCTACCGAGGACGGCGCGGACGGTTTCGTTGGGCCGGTTGTACATGTCCCTTATCGGGCCGGCCGATTGCAGCCGGGCCGCGAATAGGATACCGTGCGAAAACCGTGGCGGCAGAGCGAATGAACATCCCTTGATCCCCCCTTTTGAAAGGAACTATCTCATGCACCGAGTTTTCCCGGCATGCTTCATGACGGTCGTGGCTGGCATCGGACTGGGCACCGCCGGCAATCCGGCTGTCGCGGCCGACGAATATACCTTCGACCCGGTCCATTCCTCGGTCAGCTTCAAGGCCCGGCACCTCGACATCAGTTGGATCCATGGCCGATTCAATCAGGTCGAGGGAAATTACTCACTCGACAGGGACGAGCCCGGTAAGTCGACGTTCGAGCTTTCGATCAAGGCCGACAGCATCGATACGGCCAACCCGGCGCGCGACGAGCACCTCCGCCAACCCGATTACTTCGATACGAAGCAGTTCCCGACGATCGACTTCAAGAGCACCGGCGTCAAGGCCGTCAAGGGAGGCTACGAAGTGACGGGCGACTTCACGATGCACGGCAAGACGAAGAAAATCACGTTCGGCTTGCAAGGGGGCAAGGAGGTCGAGTTCATGGGGACGAAGCGGACCGGGTTTTCGACCGAGCTCAAGCTCAAGCGCAGCGACTTTGGTTTCGACAAGAAGAACATCGGCCTGATCGGCGACGAGGCCCTGATCATGATCGACTTCGAAGGAACGCGGAAATAGTGAATGCCCGACACGGTCTTGCACCTGAAGGCGGTGTGCGCCGCCGCCGGCGCCAGCGCGCTCTTCGTCCTGGCGCTCAGTTGCGCGCGGCGGCCGGCGAGCGCGGCCAGGGTGAATGCGGCGTGCGTCCTGGCGATCGGCCTGGGCCTTGCCCTCGGCTGCCAGGTGTTGCAATTGCCGCTGTCCTGGCCGCCGGCCAGCGGCCTCGACCGGCTTCTTACGATCGTCTTCCCCGCCGTGATCGCAATTGAGTTGATTGCGGCCTTGCGAAGCGTGCCGCGATGGTTCGCTTGGTCGTTGCGCATCGGATTGGCCGCGGCGATCGGAAGGATCTTATTGCACGGTTCCGTTTACCTGGCGGGTTCGCCAGGCCACTGGACGGCGTGGCAGACCACCGCGGTCCTGACGCTCGCCGGCGCGTCGTTGGCAGCCCAGTGGGGCCTGTTGGGCTGGTTGTCGCAGCGGCGATGGGGAGTCGCCTATCCGCCAACCCTTTCGATTCCACTGTCTCTTTCGCTGGCGGGGCTGTGCGGGGGCGTCACTGTGATGATGGCGGGCTACGTGACGGGGGGAGAGGCGGCCGTGCCCCCGGCCGCGGCACTCGTGGGGGCGACCGCTGCGGCGAGTCTGATCGCCCCACGTAGCGGTACGCCGGGGGCCATTGGAATCGGTGTGGTGGGGCTGTTCGGCTTGTCGTTCATCGGGCTGTTTTTCGGGGGCCTTACGGCCGGACGCGCGTTGACCCTGTTGTTCGCCCCTCTCCTGTGCTGGGCGACGGAACTTCCGTTGCTTCGCGGCCGAAAGCCGTGGCAGGTTTGCGCGCTCCGCTTGGCGCTGGTGGCGATTCCGCTGGTCGCCGTGCTCGCGCTGGCGAAGCGCGATTTCGACCGCGACATGGTGCCCTTGCTCGGTGTAGCCTCCAGGGATTCCGTTTCCCGCTGAACCAAGAGATTTCTACACTTCTTTTTGAGGCCAGGGGCTTACTTCCCTGGTGATTCACGCTCGTTCCTACGTATGCAGGCTCCGTGGTTTACCTGCGTTCGTCCGTGTCGCCTCGCAGGCTGCCTTCGGCAGCCTGCGAGGCGACACGGCCGACGGGACTGCGGACGCTTTCGATCTAGAGACCGAAGTGAAACTCCAGGGGGCAAGCCCCTGGCCTCTTACGAAGAAACTGACTCACCGTGCCGTTGCTGATAAATCGCCTGCAACAGGGTCTGCACGTCGGCATATTTCTTTTTGGTTTTCAGCGTCGCTTCGAGCAGCCGCCGGGCGTCGCTTTCGGAATGGCCCAACTGGCGGAGCACCTCGAAGGTCTCGTCGACCACGTCGCGCTCGACGTCGGCGGCGATCGGCTCGTCGCGGGCCACGAGCAAGGCGAACTTGGGCACCTTGCGCCGCAGCTTGGCGATGATCCGCTCGGCCAAGGCCGTCCCCACGCCCGGCAGGCTCGACAGCAGCTTCACGTCTTGTTCCTCGATCGCCATGGCCACTTCCCGCACCGGCCGGACCATCAGGCGCAGGGCCTTCTTCACCCCGACACCATCGACCGAACAGATCAGCTCGAAGAACTCACGCTCGATCTCGCTCAGAAAGCCAATCAGCCGCGGCGTGAGCCGTCCCTGGGTCGGGTTCCCTTCCAGGTAGTCGATCGTGTGCAGGCTCACCGCCTGGCTCAGTTGTTGCTGCAACTGGCGGCGGGTGAATTCGGGGATGCGGACCTCGTATTCGAAAGCCTCGATGCCTAGGGTGACGGTATCGTCCCCCACCTGGAGCAGCGTGCCGGTAATCTTCGTGATCAAGGAAGGTTCCTCAAGCGTGGTCGCGGGGGTATGGCGGGAGCCATGGTAACGTGTCTTGGTGCAGTTTCGCTAGCAGCGGGTTTTGGAATGCCGATCCATGGGCTAAGATACCCGGTTGTCGCCGAAACCGCCCCCCGCCGTTCGCCGTCAGGATTCGTACTCGATGAAAACTATCCTTCAAGCCTGTGCCGGCCTCGCCGCCGTCGTCTTTCCCATGACCAGTCTTAACGCAGACGAACCGGCCGACCCTCGGCGTCCGCCGGCGATCGCGACGCGCGACGTGCCGGTCGTGCCGCCGGAGCTGGCCGAACGGCTGCGGCAATATCAAAATACCCGCAGCGCCGTGTTCTCCGGTTGGTCGCCCAACGGACGGGGCATCCTGGTGCAAACGCGCTTCGGCAACTCAGCCCAGTTGCACCGCGTCTACGAGCCCGGTGGGCGACGCGAGCAGGTCACGTTCTTCGACGAACCGGCCGGTGGACGATTCATCCCGGGGGCCGACTCCGGCGGGCTGCTGGTGACCATGAGCCGGGGCGGCAGCGAGAACGACCAGGTTTACTTTCTCGACCAGGCCGCCTATCGCTCGGCGCTTTTGACCGACGGCAAGTCGCGGAACCTGCTCGGCCCCGTGCGCCGCGACGGGGGGCGGATGATCGTGCTCTCGAACCAACGCAACGGACGCGACATGGACCTCTTCCTGGCCGATTGCCGGCGTCCGGAATCGCAAGAGCTGCTGATGCAGGTCGAAAACCAGTTCTGGACCGCCGCCGATTGGTCGCTCGACGGCGAGCAGCTTCTCTTGTCGCGTTACGTTTCGATCAACGAGTCGTACCCGGCCCTGTTCGACGTGTCGACGAAGTCGCTTCGGCCGCTGCCTTTGCCGAGCGGCTCTCCGGCGGCGTTGGGGCGAATGGCCTTTTCGCCCGACCGCAAGGTAGCCTACCTCACGACGGATGCCCGCGGCGAGTTCCTCGAATTAGCGCGGCTCGACTTGGAGACGCATGAATACACCTGGCCCGCGGGCGAGCTGCATTGGGACGTGAGCGACCTGGAGGTCGAACCGGCCACCGGGCTGGTGGCCTTTGCCGTGAACGCCGACGGGGCGAGCCGGCTCTACTTGCTCGAGGGCGAGCGCCGCCGCGAGATCGACTTGCCGCTGGGGGTGGTCGCCGGCTTGGAGTTTTCGCCCGACGCCTCGCGGCTCGGCTTCACGTTGGCGCGGCCCGACGCGCCGGCCGAAGCGTACTCGCTACGGCTGAGCGACGGCGAGCTGGTCCGTTGGACCTACAGCGAAGTCGGCGGCTTGAACCCCGCCTCGTTCGTGACTCCGGAGCGCATCGGATACCCGGCGTTCGATGGCCGCGAGATCCCGGCATATTACTTCCGTCCGCCGACGGCCTCGGCCGACAAGCCGGCGGCCGTGCTGGTGCAAATCCACGGTGGGCCGGAATCGCAGTACCGCCCAACCTTTTCCGGCACGACGCAGTTTCAGCTCAACGAGCTCGGCCTGGCGGTCATCTGTCCTAACGTCCGCGGCTCGGCCGGCTATGGCAAGACGTACCTCAAGCTGGACAATGGCGTGTCGCGAGAGGACGCCGTCAAGGACATCGGCGCGCTTTTGGATTGGATCGGCCGGCAAGGGGAACTGGACGCCTCGCGCGTGGCCGTGACCGGAGGCTCTTACGGCGGTTTCATGGTGTTGGCATCGCTCGTCAGCTTTCCAGAGCGGATCAAGGCCGGCGTCGACATCGTGGGGATCGCCAACTTCATCACGTTCCTCGAGCGGACCAGCGCCTACCGGCAGGACCTGCGGCGCGCGGAATACGGCGACGAGCGAGAACCGGCGGTGCGTGCTTTTTTCGAGCGGATCAGCCCGGCCGCGGGCGCCGACAAAATCCGCTCGGCATTGTTGGTGGCGCACGGCGTGAACGACCCGCGGGTGCCGTATTCCGAGGCGCAGCAGATCGCCGAAAAAGTCCGTTCCGCCGGCCGCCCGGTCTGGACCGTCTACGCGGACAACGAAGGACACGGTTTTGCAAAGAAGGACAATCGCGACTACCTGACCGCGGTCGAGATGATGTTCCTGGGCGAACACTTGAAATAGCCGATCTCAACCCGTTGCGTCCGATCCATCAAGAGTGTACACTAGTGCATGAAGCCGATGCGTACCCGTGAGAAGCAAGCGGCGATCGCCGAACGAATGCGACTGGTCCGGCGAGCGGACACTGCACCGGAGACGATCGTCCGAAAACTGCTTCACCGCCTCGGGTTTCGCTTCCGGCTGCACCGGCGCGACTTACCGGGAACGCCGGACATCGCTTTACCGCGATGGAAGACCGTCATCTTCGTGCATGGTTGCTTTTGGCACCGCCATGCGCATTGCGTAAAGGCTACGACACCAAAGACAAACCGTCGGTTTTGGCTGGACAAGTTCGCGGCCAACCAACGTCGCGACCGGCGTGTCGCGGGGCAACTGCGTCGGTTGGGATGGAACGTGGTTACCGTCTGGGAGTGCGAAACGGCGAACCGCAAGGCACTTGAACGTCGGGTCAAACGGAGTCTAATGTTCCAACGATGAAAACGGTTGAATTATTCGCTGGCATCGGAGGATTTCGCCTTGCCGCCGACTCGTGCGGATTCGAAACGGTGTGGGCTAACGACCAGTGCGCAAAAGCATGCAACGTCTACCGGACGCAATTCGGCGCCGCCGAACTACACCAAGGCGACATTTGGACGTTGAAGGACGAGATTCCCCCTCATCACTTGCTGACGGCGGGCTTCCCGTGCCAACCTTTCAGCGCCGCTGGCAAGAAGCAGGGCATAGTTGACCCGCGCGGCACGCTTTTCCAGGCGATCGTCGACGTCTTACGGCGTAAGCAACCGGCATTCTTCATTCTTGAAAACGTCAAGCGGTTGTTGACGATGGATCGCGGACGCCACTTCGCCACGATCCTAGCTTGCCTTGCAGAGTTGGATTACGACATCGAGTGGCGGTTGTTGAATGCAATGCACTTCGGTCTCCCGCAGAACCGGCAACGCGTGTTCATTCTCGGCACTCGGCGTTCGGAGCCCCAATCGGTCGGCCAACGATCGGACGACCCCCCGCCGATCCGGCTTGCGACTACGGACGACCTGCGAACATTCAGACGTCAGGACCTCGATTCAATCCGCACGCTCGACGGCTGGAGATCGATTGACGCCCACGGACGGAGCTTCCCCAATTGGGGATTGGCAAAGCGCGGTCGCTTCTACGGGGTCGACTTGCAGGAGTTTTCCGAAGCGCTAGCGCCGGTCAGGCTCCGGTCCGTGCTTGAAAGCGACGTCGCTGCATCGTTCGACTTCACCGAGTCGACTCTGGAACGAGTCAAGAAAAACACGATGGTCGAGAAGTTCGTGCAAGGTGTCGAGATCTTGAGCAATCAATTGGGAGGCGCAAGAATGGGCTATACCATCTTCGGCATCGATGGTATCGCTCCGACACTTACTTCCACGGCCAGCCGCCACTACGAGCGGTACAAGATCGGCGATTGCTATCGGCGTCTGACGAACGTGGAATACGCGCGGATTCAGGGGTTCCCGGACGACCATTGCGCCGTCGCGCCGGTCTACGACCAGTATGCGCTCGTAGGCAACGCCGTGCCGCCGCCGATGGTAGAATGGGTCATGGACAAGCTGGCGAGCCAGGGGGTGCGACGCGACGAAATTCGTCTCAAGGACCGGCAACGGGAACTCTTCGAACATGCCGGATGAAGCCGAGCTGCGCCGCATTCTTCACGACAACCTCAAGGCGACGATTCGTCGAGTCAATTCGGCATTGCGCGGCAAGGGCCTCGCCAAGCTCACGCCCGCGCTGACGCGATTAGGGAGAGGTGGCCAGTTGCCCCATTGGTTCCAGCGGCTCCGCGCCGAACAGTCGCTTCCGAACCTCGACGGCAAGACGATCGGCAGCGTCGTCGAGATGCTGCTCGTAGCCGTGATCGAGACATCACTCTTCGACGGCCTCGGAATCCCCCCGTTGCGGATCAATCCGGCCCGGGGCGTCGATCTTCCCGATCTTGGTCTTGGCGTGAAATCGCCTTCGGAGAATTTCTGTACCAGCGAGCCTTTTTTCTCCGCCTACGAACGCCTGTTGGGCACCGAGCACGATGTCCTGGTCTTGCTCACCGACTATCAACAAGCCAAGAGCCAGCCGCCGCTCAAACTTCAAATCATTCAATCGCGGTACCTCAAGGGTTCGCAAGTCGCCGACGTCGGACTGTGCCGGATCGCAAGAAAGCACCGCGAATGGCTTGTTCGCGCGAATGAAGCCTGGGCGCGAAAGGTGTTCAAGTTCCTTGCGTACGTCAACCAAAGCGACTGGCAGGCCAAGCGCCTCTTGAAGATGGTCGACGAAATGCAGGATGAAAAGGAGGTTTGCCGGCTGATCGACGGCGCCGGGCAAGACTTCGAGCGGCAAAACGCGGCGAGGCTCCGCCGCGACCGAATGCCAATACCGACGTCGGACCTCGACACGTTGCATGCCGTTCTCGACGTGCGTCCGATCCACCTGGGTGTCATCGATGCCGCCGACAATTGGGTCGTGCAGGTTCAAAAGGACTTGGGGCGCGTCCCCAACGACAACGAATGGCAACGCCTCCTTACGAGCCCGCTCGACGGTTTGATCGGAATGAGCTTCGCATTGCAGTGGCGTTATAATTTCGGGCGACTCTTCGGTAGCATCGACGGCGACCGGGACTCCGATACTTCGGAGCCTTTCCCATGACCACGACGACGGTTTGGGTAAAGGCTCGAAACCGCGTCGCGGATTTCCTCTGCCCGTCGTATAATTTAGCGGAATGAACACACTGGATTCTGGCTGCGACACGCGCCAGCGGCCTAGGGACCACCCGTTGACAAGCAAATTCTCCACCATCGACGCGGCGGTGCATGCCTTTGCCCAGGGCGAAATCGTGATCGTCGTCGACGCGGAAGACCGCGAAAACGAGGGCGATTTCATTTGCGCGGCGGAGAAGGTCTCGCCGGAAATCGTCAATTTCATGCTTCGCCACGGCCGCGGCCAGGTCTGCGTGCCCGTGTTGCCGGAAGTCTGCGAGCGGCTAAAGCTCGCGCCCATGGTCGACGAAAACACCGCCCCTTTGAAGACTGCGTTTACCGTGCCGGTCGACCATCGCAGCACGCAAACCGGCATCACCGCCCAGGAAAAAGCGACCACGATCAGCGCGATCATCGACCCGCACAGCCAGCCGTCCGACTTCGTGCAGCCGGGCCACATGTTTCCGATCATGGCCAAGGAAGGGGGCGTGCTCCGCAGGGCGGGACACACGGAAGCCGCCGTCGACCTTGCCCGCCTGGCCGGCCTTTCGCCGGCAGGCGTGCTCTGCGAGATTCTCGACGAGGACGGCAACCGGGCCGATCGGCACGTGCTGGCGAAGCTTGCGCGCGAGCACCAATTCCAGATCATCACGATCGAAGAGCTGATCCGCTACCGCCGGATGCGCGAGAAGCTCGTCTTCCGGCAGGCGGAGGCCAATTTGCCGACGAAGTACGGGCCGGGCAGGATCATCTACTACGGCGTCAAGTACGAGTCGCAGGAGCCGCTGGTGCTGGTGCTGGGCGATTTGTCGAGCAAGGCCGCGCCGCTGGTGCGGCTACACTCGTCCTGTTTTACAGGCGACCTGTTGAACTCGTTGCGGTGCGACTGCGGCGACCAATTGCAAATGGCCTTGGAGATGATGCAAAAGGACGGCGCCGGCGTACTGGTTTACCTGCCGCAGGAGGGGCGCGGCATCGGCCTGATCGAAAAGATCAAGGCCTACGCCCTGCAAGACAAGGGGCTCGACACGGTAGAGGCCAACCTGGCGTTGGGCTTCAAGGCCGACACCCGCGATTACGGCGTGGGCATCCAGTTGCTCAAGGACCTCGGTTTGTCGAAAGTGAGGCTGTTGACCAACAACCCCAAGAAGACCGACGCCTTCATCTACGGCGGCTTCGACCTGGAGGTGGTCGACCAGGTGCCCATCGTCGCCGCGGCCAACGAGCACAACGCCCATTACCTGGCCACGAAGGCGAAAAAGTTGGGGCACAAGCTGCCGCCCGGGTGAAGACGCGGGGACGCGGAGATGGGGAGACGCGGGGACGAAGGGTAGGTTTCCAAGGGGGCATGAACCTGCGTGGCGGAACTCGTAAGAGTTCCGATTGACACCGCCACGGTTCGGAATTCTCACGAATTCCGCTGCGCGAACGTAGGCAGGTTTCGAACCTGCCAAAACCAAGACGTAAATGATCTTGCACGATCATGGGAATACGGAACGCCACGGAGGGCGTTCCCTACAGATGTTTGGCCTCCCATGATCATGCAAGGTCATTTAGTTCGTTGAGTCAAGCGGCTCGCGTGTGATATGATGGACCCCAGCGGCATTCGCCCCACATTCCGGGTCGAACCGTTCGATTCAGCGAGGATGTCGCATGAGCACCACGACCAAAGTCACGCTCGACGAGTACCACCGGATGATCGCTCGCGGCGAATTCCAGCCGCGCGAGAAGCGCCAACTCGAGTTGATCCACGGAGAAATCGTCCCAATGCCGCCCATTGGTCCCGATCACTGCGACGCGTTGGATAACTTAAACGACTGGAGCGTGCGAGCGTTTCCAAAGGGAAAGGTCAAAGTCAGGGTGCAGGGGTCGGCCGAGATGCCGCTATTGGAGAGCGAGCCGCAGCCCGACATGCTTTGGCTCAAGTACCGCAGCTATGCCAAGACGCACCCGCGGCCCGAGGACGTGTTGCTCGTGGTTGAAGTGGCGCAGAGTAGTCTCAAGCGCGACCGAGGGGTGAAGCTGAGGCTGTATGCGGAGGCGGGGCTGCGGGATTATTGGATCGTCAACGTCAAGGAGCGTTCGATCGAGGTCTACCGCGAACCAGAGGGCAAGCGGTACAGACACCGCGAGGTTTTTCGGGGCGACCAGGAAGTCCATCCCTTGAACTTTCCGGAGGTGGCCCTGCGGGTTTCGTCACTCTTCACGTGAGTGCCGCCGTAGCTCGGAATTCATTCCGGGGGCGTCGAGTCGGCCGGGCCCAGGGGCGGATCGAGCGGCCGGCGATAGTCGATGTCGCGGTCGTAGCGCGAGCGGGCATACACGGCCTCCACCAGCGGCTGAAGCGCGAGCATGATCGCCGGATCGGGTTGCGCCAGTGGTATGGGGACCGGCGGCAAGGGACGCGCGTAGTGGGCGCGCCAGACGGTGCAGCAAGGGGCCTCGCGCTTTCGGCAGACGAGCAGGTAATAGGGGCTGTCCGGCCAGTCGTCCTGCATGGGCATCCGTCGGCCTCCCCGCAGGAGATCGATCTCGACGAAATGGGCGGCGCCCGCCAGATAGGCATGGCGTTTGCGCGTGTATTGCAGCCAGCCCGGAGTGCCGGCGCGTTTGTTCGAGGGAGACAAGACCTCGATGCACGTGACCAGTTTGCGTTCCGGCTGAAGTTCATGTATTTCCAGGAAGCCTTCTCGGTACTCGGTTTCGACTAGGGCGCGCATCGTGATGGGCGCCGCCGGATCCTCCGTCGTTTCCAGAACGGCCGTGGGCGCCTCGACCAGAGCCTCCGCACTCGCGCGGGCACCCACCAGCCGCGCGACGCCGACATCGGGCCGCGTGAGGAATTCCTCGTCGCCGTCCCGCGCCGACAGGACGACATACGAGCGCTCCCCCGCGCGCACCACGTACCGCTCCGGCAGGACCGCCGAGATCGCTCCCTGGATCTCGGTGATGAGATTGTGGTGGAAATCTTCCCAAAGGCCGAAGGCCTCGATGTATGGGTCCATTCCCTGAAATGGCGAGCGCATGCCACCACCCCTGCCTGCAAAGGTGAGTCGGTTATGGGACTACCGCCATTGTACCACTCGCCCGGCGAAACGCCAGAAACGAGGGGCGGCCGTAGCTTGGAATTCATTCCGAGTGCTTCGCGCCGCGAACGACGACGGAATGAATTCCGTGCTACGTGCTCGCCGGCTTTCCAGGTCACTCTCGCGCGTCCGTATCGGTGGGCCCCGCCGCCTGCGGTGTGGGATGTTGCCGCTTGTGCAAATCGAGCTTCGTTCGGGCGCGCTGGACTTGAATCTTGGCCAAGCTCACTTTGGCCGTCAAAGCGGTCATCTCATGTTTTGGCGTGGAATTTGGCTGCTTTGCGTTCGCGTTATGGTGGAGGTCATAGTCTGCCTGGGCGGCAGAAAGATTCAGTGCCGCCTCTTCGAAGTCGAGCTGCAACAGCTTCTCCTCGATGTCCGGGGCGTTGGCGACGTCGGCCAGCGGACGAACGCCAGACGTCGGCGCGGCGTCTTGCTGCTTGAGGGCGTCGAGTCGAACCTGCGACTGTTTGAGCTGCAGCTCCGCATGCCTGAGCATCGACGCGGACGAATCGAGCTCTAGCGATGTGCGATATCCCTGGCGATGCATCTTTTTGGCAAAAGCGTAGGACGATTGTGCCTTGGCGAACCTGGCCTTCGCCTCTTCGTTTTCCGAGGCCAACTCCAATGCCAGCAGCCGCTCTTGCGACGCCAAGTCCAAGTCGGCGGCGCGTGGCACGTCTTTGTGCGAGATGAATTCCCGCTCGATCTGTCGCGCCTGGGTTTTGCGCCAGCCACCGCTTTCGATTTCGTCCATCAGGTTACTGGTGCGCTCGTCGATGACGGCCTGTTTCGATTGCTCGCGGACGGCCAGGGCGCGTTGGGTCATGGCCACGCGGCGTTGGAGATCCGCGAGTTCCGCGTGTTGCAAGGCTTGCCGCGCCTCGAAGACCGTTCGGACGGCTGCGCGAACGCGCTCGGCGAGCTTCTCGAACTGGAGAGCGTCCAGGTTGCCGACGGCGCGGATTTCCGCGGCGACTTCGTCGGCTACCTCCGCGAGGCGATCTTCCGCTTCGTTGTATCGCGCTTTAAGGCCGGCCAGCGTGGGTGAATTGGAATCGGCGGCGACCTCCGTATTGTCGCCGATGATTTCGTTGGCGTCCTCACCGGCGGCACTCGCGCCGGCGGGCTTCTCTTGGTCAATCTGTATGACCACGTTGCCATCTTCGATATTCACCGCCTCCGGCTGCTGCGCCCAAGCGGTCAGCGCCCAGATCGCCCCGCCGATAACCAGAGTGCTCGAATAAACGGCAATGCTACGTCTCACGGTTCGTTCTCCTTGTTCAAGGGGGTTTCGGTGATCGGTTCTACTTCACGCGGTTCTTGTAACGAGCCAGTCCCTTCGGTGGATCCGGCTTCGAGGCCCCGCACCTCGTTGGAGAGATTGTCAATTTGGTCCGCAAGCCCGTCGTGCCATTCGCCGAACTCGGCTTCGTATTTCCCTAGTCCCGCGTCGAGGGATTCGATTTCATCGGCGATTCCATCCTGCCAAGCAGTGCTCGGCGAGGTGCCTGCTGTCATTGCCGGCCGCGGCGTTTCAGGCGAGTCGTCCATATCCAGTGGTGGTGCCCACTTGCCGAGCTTAAGCAGCAGGACCGAAACGACGAAGATGATTGCCAACGATGCCAGCGCCACGAAGATACTCAGCCGGGCGCCCGACAGTTTCTTATGGCACGTTGGAAACCTGCCCCACGTTGGCCGCGGCACTGGCGCCTCGGTCAACTCCGCCGGCAGGGCGACCGTGTTCGGCTGCTGCACGTGGGCCAAGCAGCGCTCCAATAACGCGGCCAACTCCGTCGCCGACGCGAATCGGCGGGAAGGGTTTTTTTCGTGCAGCCGGCCGACGAGCCGCGCAAGCCAACTGGGAATGGCCGAGTTCACTTCGACGATCGCCCGCGGCTCGCTTTCGCAGATCCGCCGCAGCACTCCGTAACTCGTCTCGGCGCGGAACGGCGGCCTTCCGGTACACATCGCGTAGATCACGCTCCCCAGGCTGAACAGGTCGCTGCGATGGTCCATCGCTTCGCCGCTGGCCTGTTCGGGCGACATGTATTGCGGCGTGCCCGCGATCGCGCCCGAGCCGGTCAGGCTGGCGTCGGCGGCGGCACGGGCCAGGCCGAAGTCGGTGATCTTGACCCGCTCGACGCCGTCTTCCAGTAAGATGTTGGCGGGCTTGATGTCACGGTGAATGAGACCCTGGGCATGGGCCGCAGCCAGGCCGGCCGCCACTTGAAAAGCGATCCGCAGAACCTCCTCGATCGCCAACGGTCCCTTGGCGCGAAGCCGCTGATCGAGCGAGGCGCCGCGGACGTAGGGCATGACCAAGTAGGGAAGTCCCTGGGTCTCGGCCACGGCGTGAATGGCCATCACGTTGTCGTGGACCACGGCGGCCGCCGCTTGCGCCTCGCGGGCAAAGCGGCGCCGGGCCGCGCCGCTGGAGGCCAGCGACGGGGCCATGATCTTGATGGCCACGTAACGGTTGAGCGCCGGGTCGAACCCCTTGAGCACGACACCCATTCCGCCGGATCCGATGATGCCCGGTATTTCATACGCGCCCACGCGCCCCAGCATTCGCGGGTCGTCGGTGGGCGCGAGGTAGTTCTTCAACCCAAAGAGCGTCGCGGCCTGCCGCTCGTCCGCGTTATTGTCGGATGGCGGCCAATCGCTCGTGCCCGTGGCCCCCGGCGAGCTGTCCGACGACGCCAGGTAAGCCCGCGCATCGCTCCACCAACTCCCCTCGGCCGCCGTGCTTTCCAACCGCTCTTGGCATTCCGCACAGCCGTTGAGGTGGGCTTCGAACGCCGCTTGTTCCAGGTCGCTGAGCTGATCGGCCAGAAACTGGCCGACGGTTTGGGGATTACAAAATGGGTTCTGCACATTCATGGCAGGCTGGGCCTAAATTTATTCTTCGACAGTCATTAACACGGCCTCGCTTCACTCGGCCACAACATCTTCGGCAGCGACCCCTCGCCAGCTTGCCTGACAGGTGAAGCAGTTTTTCAGGCTAGCCGGGCACCCGCGGATCCACCCGTTTTTCCGTGTTCGCCGGCCCGCTGCCGCCTACGGCGGC
>DATLQY010000715.1:0-7692 GCA_035534975.1 Pirellulales bacterium | reverse complement strand
GGGTCGGGCATCCGAAGCGATCAACGTCGGCGGCGAAAAGGTTTACCCCGCCGAGGTGGAGAGCGTACTGCTCCAGATGGAAAACATTCTCGATGCGACGGCGTACGGCAAGCGGAGCCCCGTGACGGGCAACATCGTGGTGGCGACAGTCCGCTTGCGCCAGCCCGAAGACCCGCTTCGGCTCGAGCAGCGAATGCGCGCGTTCTGCGAGGGCCGGCTGCAGCCCTATAGGTCCCCGCGCTGCTGGTCGTCGACGACGGAGAACGCCACACGGCGCGCTTCAAGAAGGTGCGAAACGTGCCGCGGACTACCGACATGGGCCCCTGCAACCCCACGTGAAAGCGATGGAGAACGGCACACAACCAGTGGTCGTCATCAGCGGCGGCAGCCGCGGCCTGGGGCAAGCCCTGGTCAGCGACTTTCTCGCGCGCGGCCATGTCGTGGCGACCTTCAGCCGCGAGCCGACGCCGTTCATCGAGAGTTTGCGGCGAGATCACGCCGACGAGGCGTCTTTTTTCTGGGAACGGCTCGACGGCGCGGACCACGAGTGCGTCAAGAAGTTCGTGCTCGCCGTAGCTCGGCGCCACGGCCGGATCGACGTCCTGGTCAATAACGCGGCGACCGGCGCCGATGGGTTATTGACACTGATGCGCCCCGAGGAGATCCATCGCGCGATCGCGGTCAATCTGGAAGGGGCCGTCCATTTGATTCACGCCTGCGCACGGGTGATGCTCACGCGGGAAGAGGGGAGTATCGTCAACGTCTCTTCCGTCAACGCGCTGCGCGGCCATTCCGGGGTCTCGATCTACAGCGCCACCAAGGCGGCGCTCGACGGCTTGACCCGCAGCCTGGCGCGGGAACTGGGGCCCCAGGGAATTCGAGTGAATTCCGTCGCGCCCGGGTATTTCGACAGCGACATGGTGAGCGCGCTCACCCAAGAGCAACGCCAGCGAATCGTCCGCCGTACTCCCCTTGGGCGGCTTGCAACGTCACAAGACATCGTGGCCGTCATCCGCTTTCTGACATCGGCGGAAGCCCGTTTCATCACGGGCCAAACCCTTGTCGTCGACGGCGGACTTACTTGTTGAAGGGATAATTGCAATTCCCGAGGAACCCGAGGAACCAATGGACCATATCGAAGAGAAGGTGCATGAAGTGGTGCTGCGCGTTTGCCGGCAGCGAACTCCGGCCATATCGAAGATCGACAACGGCCAACGATTGACGGGCGAGTTGGGGCTGGCGTCACTCGATTTCGCGAGGATCATCGCGATCCTGGAAATGGACCTTGGCACGGACCCGTTCTCGTGCCAGTCGCCGATCACCGGCATGCGCACGGTGGGCGACCTGTGCGACGCGTACCGCAAGGCCGCGAACACCACGGTCGACGCGGCAAGAGAATAGGCCGTGGAACGGTCCACAGATCGAGCGACCGCGCCCTTAAAAAACGGCGGTACAAAACGCCTTTGGCGAGCGGCGTTAGCGCGCCGGCCGGGTGATTCGAATGAGTTGCCCCGCGAACTCGCTTGCGCCCGAAATTGCGGCATGAATTCGCCGCGCCACAGCCACGAAGTCGGGGTCGTACGTGCAAACAACAATTCCCGCGTGGCCAACCCGCTGCCCGTGCAGGCGGATGAAGTGCCGACGGTTGAGAGTCAGTACCGCTCGGGAATTGGAGATCGCGAAATCGAGGACTTCTTCGTCAGTCACCTTTTGGCTCGCCTTGCCGGTTTCGGCCACGGTAAGAGCGTCGTGACCGAGTCGCCTTAACTCCTCGACGATCGGGAACGGGAAGTTCTCGTTGGCATAGAATCGGGCCACACTACTCTTCTCCCTCGTTATTCCTAATTTGTGTTTCAATTTGCTCGCGGTGCGCGTTGACATAGGCCCAAGCGTTTACGATGTCCTGCGCCCTCAATGTCGGGTAGCCGCGTAGCAACTCAGCCTCGGTGCTGCCCAGTTGGCGGGCCCTTTCCAAGATCCAGACGGGGATCCGCGTGCCGTTGATACATGGCTCACCGCCGCAGACTCCTGGGGTGCTTTCGATCCCGAGAAACACCCCTGCGACGTCTTGTGCGACCCGCTGAAGCAAGCGAGCCTTCTCGTCTGGCGACAGCGACGCCAATTGCGTCTCAAGTTCATGCAAGGTGCTCATGATCGTCCCATGTGCTTGATTGGCGCGTAATCGCGTGATGCCACCGCTCCCCGAGCCTGTTTGGATTATATCGGATCTTGCAACTGCTTGCGACGCCGCACAGGTTTCCCCAGAGGAATATAGGCAACCAGCGGCGCTACAGCCCCAAGAACGGCACCGGAACCAGGAAGGCGTGCTGCTCGTAGAGGCTGGCGATTCCGTGCCATGACGTGTACTGCGTGAAGAACACGATCAATACGTAGAACGCGGTCACCGGCAGCATCAGCAGCCGCGCCGACTGCCGCAGGAACCAGTGGCGATTGCGCGGCCGGTGAGCCGCGTAGCCGTATGCCCAGCCGGTGAACAGCCGCGCCGGAAAAATGAACACGACGAACACCAGGCTCGGCAGCCAGGCCGCCTCGCGCGGGATGATCTCGATCTTGAGTAAATAAAGCGGCAAAGCGAACAAGAGCGTAATGAACAGCGCCAGGAGGAAGGCCACGGGTGCCCGCCGGAACGCGCGGCGGGCGCCGCCCACCTCGAACATCGCCCGAAATCGGTTTTCGGCCGCGTAGCGTGTTTGAACGAACGGCAAATAGACGAGCACCGCGATCAACGCCAGCGCTCCCAGGAAGCCGATCGCCGGCGCCTGCCGCCCCAAGGCCAGCATCGACACCGGCAAGAACAGCCAGATCAGGCCGCCCGCGAAGCCCCGCAAGCCGAGCCAGAAATAATAGGGCAACCGCAGGCGGACGACGAACTCCCAGACAGCGTCGCGGGCCTGGGCATACGATCCGCGCCGCAAGACCTGCCGGGCCAGCTTGATCGGGCGCGGCCAAAGGAAGTGCCGCAACTTGCCACCCCGCCAGCAAGCGCCCACCACGTGGACCACCACCAGCACGGTGAGCACGACCAGCGCCGTCGACCAGAAACGATCGGCGGGGCTGTCGGGCTCGATCAGCCGGGCGGATGAGGCCATCGACGAAGCAAAACGCAACGGCCAGAGCACCAGCCAGGCGCCGAAGAAGATGCTCCCCACGCGGGCCGCCTTGCGGACGCCGACGAAACCGTCGCGCAACCGGCCCGTCCGCGCGATGCGGCCGCTCGATTCAAGCAGGTATCCCAGCGAAAGCATCTGCAACAACGGGTACGTCGACAACAGCGACAGCGCCAGCACGAGCGAGAAAGCACCGAACAGCCATTGGGCCGTCGAGCTCAGCGCATCCCAGGCCCGGCGGAACGGGCCGCGTTCATCGACGATTACCGGCTCTTCGAGCGCCTCGGCGCAAACGACCGACCGGGCCACCGAACCGGCGAATTCCGCCACGATCGGCGCCGGTGCCGCATCGACGATCTGAGCATTTACCACGGTATCTGAGGCGTCGATCATCGATTGCGGCATGGTAGACGCTTTTCGGACGTGAAAATCGGAACAATACCCTTGGCTATTCGCTTCCGAACGAAAAAACTTCGGTCAACCCATGATAGAATCGAAGTAATTGCGCCCTCAGACGAATACCCATCGACTGTGGCTAAAGTGTCGAAATTGATCTTCGTAAGAGGCTCCTGGAGATTCACACTTTTCGGCCGGGTTCGTCCACGAGCCTAACGAACGATTGCCTCAAGAGGCAGCATGTTTTCTTGAAGCCCCTTGGCCGTGGCCAGGGTAATAGTAGATAGTATACCTGATCACCCAACTTTCGGGACCGGAGGCGCTCCAACGTGTGGGCCAAGAACTTGCTGTTCGTCGGCTTGAGCCTTGCCGGGCTTGCGACCCTGGGGGCAAACCTGTCGCCGGCGCACAAACCCAGGCCGCGCGGCGATTTGCGCGCGGCGACTTCGCCCGCCGAAGGCTTTGGCGCCACCGTCGAGCGGGTCAATGCCGCGTTTCGCGCGGATTGGGCCAGGCGCGGGATCAAGCCCGTCGACCGGGCCGACGCCCTGACGCTTGCACGTCGGCTTTCGCTGGCCCTCGTGGGCACGGTCCCTTCCATCGAGGAGATCCGGCTCTTTGAGGATCAGCCGTCCGAGCGGCGGATCGAGTGGTGGCTGGCTGGAATCTTCGCCGACCGCCGGCACCACGACTACCTCGCCGAGCGACTTGCGCGCGCCTACGTCGGCACGCAGGACGGGCCGTTCATCATCTTTCGCCGCCGCCGTTTCGTTTCCTGGCTGGCTGACGAGCTCAGCGAAAACCGTCCCTACGACCAAATCGTCAAGCGCTTGATTTCCGACAGCGGCATCTGGACCGACCATCCGGCGACGAACTTCGTCACGGTCACGATCAAGCCCGACCAGGGAACGGGGCCGGACGAAAACGAGTTGGCCGCGCGCGTGGCGCGGGCGTTTCTTGGCATCCGCATCGACTGCGCCGAGTGCCACGACCATCCCTTCGAGCCCTGGAAGCAGAACGACTTTCGCGGCCTGGCGGCGTTCTTTGGCCAGACCCAACAGACGTTCACGGGTATCCACGACGTGCCGGGCGAGTACACGGTCGAAGACCCGGCCGGCGGCAAGTCGGAAACGATCGCGCCGCGGTTGCCATTCCAGGGCGAGTTGCCGGGCAAGTTGCTGGGCGAAAGCGTACTGACCAACGGCGTACTGACCAACCATGCAGCGGGCTCCGGCGAGCGGGCTGAATTGGACCTGCGGTCGAAGCTGGCCGCCTGGGTGACGCACCGCGAGAACAAGGCATTTGCCCGCGCCGCGGTGAATCGGATGTGGGCGCAATTGTTCGGCCGGCCGCTGATCGAACCGATCGACGACATCCGCCCGCACGGCGACTTGCCGCCGGTGCTGGACATTCTGGCCGACGACTTCGTTTCGCACGGCTACGACCTGCGGCGACTGATTGCTCTGATTGCCACGAGCGAGGTATTCGCCCGCGACAGCCGGGCGGACCCGGCGAATCCGGAACAAGAGGTCACGCCGGGCCATGAGGAAAGCTGGGCCGTGTTTCCGATCGTGCGGTTGCGGCCTGAACAGGTCGTGGGCGGGTTGTTGCAAGCGGGGTCGCTGGAGACGATCGACTACGAATCGCACATCGTGACTCGCACGCTGCGTGCCACACGGCAAAACGACTTCATCAGGGAATACGGCGACGCGGGCGACGATGAGTTCACGCCGGCCAACGGCACGATCCCGCAGCGGCTATTGATGATGAATGGCGAGCAGGTCCGCGACCGGATCAAGGAGAACCCGGTGGCCAACGCGTCAACGCGGATCGCGATCCTGGCGCCCAATGACGCCAAGGCGGTCGAGACGGCCTACCTGGCGGCGCTCACTCGGCGGCCGACGGCCGACGAAGCGGCGCACTTCGCCGCCGTTTTGGCCGACGCGAACGACGACCGCAGCCGCAACCAACGCCTCGAAGATATCTTCTGGACATTGCTCAATTCGACGGAGTTCACATGGAACCACTAGAACGTGGGGCAGGTTTCCAACCTGCCATAAATCATGTTTCCCTATGGCAGGTTGGAAACCTGCCCCACGAGTTCAATCGCCGCGGCGCGCTGCGATTAGCCACGCTGGGAGGACTTTCGTGGCTCACGCCCCTGTCACATCTCCTGGCGCGCGAAGCGGAGTCGACGGGCGGCAGCGAACCGGCGCAGTCGTTGATTTTCGTTTGGCTGGCCGGCGGTCCCAGCCAATTGGAGACCTTCGACCCGCACCCCGGCACCATGATCGCCGGCGGAACGAAGGCCATCAAAACGGCCGTGCCCGGCATTCTCGTCGCCGACGATTATCCGAGGCTGGCTGAACAGATGGGCGACGTGGCCCTGGTCCGCTCGCTGGTCAGCAAAGAGGGCGACCACGAACGGGGCACGTACATGGTGAGGACCGGCTACCGGCCGAACCCGACCGTCGTTCACCCGTCGATCGGCGCGATTTGCTGCCAGCAGCTTCCCGTCGGCGAGGCGGAACTGCCGCGGCACATCGCGATCTTGCCCGGCCAGTGGCCCGCGCTGGGCGGACTGCTGGGAAAGCAATACGACGCTTTCAGGATTCAGGACCCGGCGAACAAAGTGCCCAGCATCACCGCCCAGGTGCCGGAACCGCGCTTCCAACGGCGGCTCGACGATCTGGCGGTCGTGGAACACGCCTTTGCCCGCGGCCGTTCGAGGCAGGCGCGCTCGACGCTGCACCGCGAAAGCGTCGACAAGGCGCGGATGATGATGAGCTCCGATCAGGTCAAGGCGTTTGACGTCAGTCTGGAGCCGGCCAAGCTGCGTGAAGCCTACGGCGATACGCCGTTCGGCCGTGGTTGCCTGGCGGCGCGGCGATTGATCGAGGTCGGCGTGCGCTGCGTCGAGATCACCTTGCAGGGGTGGGACAGCCACACCAACAACCATCAGGTCCACCACAATCTGGCCCAGACGCTCGACCCGGCCTTGTCGGCCTTGCTGGTCGACCTGCGGCAGCGCGACTTGCTGAAGAAAACGATCGTATTGTGCGGCGGCGAATTTGGCCGCACACCTCAGATCAACCCCGCGGCCGGACGCGACCACTGGCCGCACGGCTTCACGATGCTCGTGGCCGGCGGCCGGGTACGCGGCGGCGTGGCCCTGGGCGAGACCGACCCCGAGGGCGAGCGCGCGGTGGCGCACCCCCACCAGGTTGCCGACTTGCACGCCACGGTGCTCACGGCGCTGGGCATCGACCCGCGGCACGAGGAATTGGCGCCCATTGGCCGTCCCATCCGGCTCAGCGAAGGGGAACCGATCACGGAACTGCTGGGTTGAGCTTCGGCGATACTCGTTCCCACGCTCCGCGTGGGAACGGCTCCCCGGACGCTCCGCGTCCCCGATGATCAACGGCGTTCGGCCGGCGCGGGTCTGCGGAGCGCCAGAAAATATGCGCTCAGGCTCTAGCGCTCGTAATTACCCACATTTGCAAAGGGAGACGCGAGCAATCCTCGGGATTGCCGTAAACAGCATCGAAGGTGCGGCGCTGCAATCGCGCCCGTCGCAAGCCGGGCGCTTGGCATCGCCCATTGCCGCCGCCACTTCGATGAAGTAAAATTCAAAGTTACAAGCAACCGAAGGCGCGCGGGGAACTGGTTTGTCGCAATCACTCCCTCCCTCGCCACTGGACATCTTAATGCCGGGCGGAAACCCGGTGGGTAGTCCTGGTGCCGGCAGAAAGGTTCGGACCGTTCCCGGCGGCAAGCAAGCAGCGGACGAGATGTTCGATGATTTGAAGAGTGGAGGCACTGCGAACACTCCTCAGAAATATCCAGGCCAAGGCTACGATCTGCCGGGAGGTGGATGGGTGGGACTTCGCCCTACGTCAAAGAGCGGAGAGCCAACCATCGATATACAAGTACCTGGCATCCCCATTAGGAAAATCAAATTCACGTGAGGGCGGGTGCGATGGCGGATTCTGAGTCGATGAAGCGCGACCTGTTGGTCGAATGCGAAGACGATCATGTTAGCCTGGCGTCGGTCATTGCCTACGTCGAGGACGAGCTAGGCGAAGCGAACGAGACGGAGCTTCGAAAGGCGACGCTCGATTTGCTATTCGAGCTGTTGACAGCCGGCCGGATACAAGCGGGTTTTCCT
>DATLQY010000714.1:0-4139 GCA_035534975.1 Pirellulales bacterium | reverse complement strand
ACAGGGCCAGTTCGCCAACTACAACTTCGAGTCATGGCGCGAAATCAGCGAGCTCAAGGCCCAGTTCAAGGAGCCTCACGACGACTGGATCAGGGCCGTCAACTTCGAGATCCAGGTCCCGCGGGTGATCCGGCTTTTGTTCTACGACCGCGTGCCCAAACAGGCGATCCGCTTCAACCGCCGCAATATCTTCGCCCGCGACGCCAACCGCTGCCAGTACTGCGGCAAGCGGTTCCCGACCAGCGAATTGAGCCTCGACCACGTCATCCCGCGCAGCCGCGGCGGCGAGACGACCTGGGAAAACATCGTCTGCAGTTGCGTCAAGTGCAATGTCAAGAAGGGGGGCCGTACCCCGCACGAGGCCCACATGCACCTGGTCCGCCTGCCCGTCCGTCCTAAACGCAGCCCCTTGCTCTCGATCAAGCTCGGCAACCCCAAGTACGAGAGTTGGAAGAACTTCCTCGACCACGCCTATTGGTCGGTCGATCTGAAATGAGTCATGCGAAATCTTGCGACGTGGGCTTGATCACCATTTCGCTCACGTGGGCCCGCGGTGGCAGGCAGGCGATCATCACGACGGCGGCGGCGACGTCCTCAGGCTGAAGGATGCGCAAACGGTGCTCGGCGCTCACGGGCGTGGGCCGTTGTTCGAGGATCGGCGTTTCGACCTCGCCTGGATATACGTTCGTCACGCGAATGCCGTATTGGCTCTCCTCGCGGGCAGCCGTGATGCCCATCGCGCTCATGGCGAACTTCGAGGCCGTGTATCCGATGCCGCCCAACAGACTCGACCGTATGCCGGCGATCGACGAGATGTTTACGATCAAGCCGTCGCGCCGCTGGCGCATCGCGGGCAAAACGGCCCGCGTGCAATAGAAAGCGCCGCTGGCGTTCACTCGCAGCATGGTATCCCAATCTTCGATCGACAACTCGGCCAGGCTCCGCCGCCGGACGTTCACTCCCGCGCTATTCACCAGGATGTCCAACGCACCCAATTCGCTTTGCGACCATGCGACGAGCCGCTCGACTTCGGCCAACTCGGCCACGTCGCAGACATGGACCAACAACGGTTGGTCGCCCTTGTACAGCGCCGCCGCCTCGCGCAGCTTCGCCTCGCGGCGGCCGGCGATCGCCACGCGGCAACCCTCCTGTGCCAACCCCAGGGCGATTCCCAAGCCAATGCCCGTTCCGCCTCCCGTTACCAACGCTGTCTTGCCTGCTAACCGCATGGTCTTTGCCTATCGAGATTTGTCGGTTTACGCTTCCGGCCGCTCATCGCCAAGGAACACCGTCAAAATCCCCTAGCGGCGCGGATGTCTTCGAAGTCGCGCAGGTGATAGTCGATCCGCACGAAATCCAACACGCGGCACAGTCCGCGCAGCGCGACGCCCATGCCGTCGGGTCCGCTGAAGCCGCCGAATTGCCCGCCACCCTTGACGTGCGGCTCGAGGTCGAGAAACACGCCTGGAATGCCGCGACGGTGGAGCACCTGGTGCAACTTGGGAATCTGCTCGCGGAAGTCGGCCAGGATCGAGGCGTGGCCCGAGTGCCCGATGTCGGCGGGCACGAAGTTCTTCAAGGCGTCCTCGTCGATGTGGCCGGGCGTTTCCGGCGGCCGAGGGTGGCGATAGTCCTTGATGTGCATCCAGCCAATCGCCGGCTTCATCGCCTCGTACTGGGCGAAGACCTCGACGGCCTTGTTCCCCTGGCAGAGCACGTTGGCGGCGTCGAAGATCAGCACCAATGCCGGATGGTTGACCTGACGATGGATCTCGGCCAGGATGTGGCCTGTTTGGCCCACCAGGTTGGCCTCGATCTCCAGGCCGAACGTCAGGTCGGAACGATGGCAGGTCTCGGCGATCTGCCCCAATTGATCGACGACCTGCGGCACATGGTCCCAGGGGCTGGTGCCGCGGGGGTGATAAAAGGAGAAGCCGCGGATCAGCTTGGTCTCGAAGGCGTGGGCCAGCTCGCAGGCCTTCTTGACGTCTTTTTCCAGGTACTTCTTGAAAGTCACGTATTCGTTTTTCGTGCCGTCGTCGACGTCGAGCAGCTTGACCTTGCCGATGGGCGAGCCGATCGAGGCCACGTTCAGGCCGTACTCGTCCTCCAGATGGCGGATGACCTGAATCTCCTTGAGCGTCAGCTTCATCACGTTCTTGATCCCTTCACCGGCGTCGATGAAGCGAATGCTGTAGAACTGCAAGCCGAGCGCGGCGAAGGCGGCGAATTGCTGTACGGCGGTCTTCTGGTTCGCGGCTTCGTCGGCGAAACCGCTCAAGATCACGCGGGGGTTTTCGTCCATGCGTTTGCGTCGTGCGTTGGGGCTGGAGGCGGAAAGCCGCCATTGTCGGTTTCGATCGCGGTCGTTGCAAGGGGTTTTTCGTCCATCGTCCGGAAACCGCTGCTCACGAGATCGCAAGGCTAGAGCTGCTTGCCTCGAGGAACGCGTCCTGATACTGTCAATCACGCGCCGGGCAACCTTCGCTGGGGATGAGCCAACATGTACAGAAACACTTTTGCCTCGATACGGCTACGTTGGTTCAATTACTGCGCAATTATTTTGGTCCTGGGCTGTTCGACGGATGAGGCAAGGCAACAGCATATTCCGCCTAAGAAGCACGAGTCACCCGCTATGAGCGACTGGAACGCCTTTCTAGAAGGGAGTCCATTTGCCGAGCTCTACGAGCCCGTGACGTTGACCGGCCAAGGCAGTTTCAAGGCCGGGGCTTCGTTCGAACAGAGGTTCCCCAAGTTGACGGAATTGCTTTCATCTTCACGTCTGTCGGTGCTTCAGACTGACAAAGGCGTTCGCCACTTACGCGCTTGGACGGCACCTGATGGCGAGATCTTCGGTTGGCTTTGCTTTCCTCCTGGTATCGAGGCAGCCAACCTCCCGCTGCACGCAGACCATCGCCTGTTGCTCTCGTCATTTGGCGGGATTGACGAGTATTGGAACACGCCAAGTAGCCTGATCAACAACCTCAACGGCGCGCTCGGTATCGCAGATGCAGCCGCCGGATTCGGCGGCAACGACGCTTTGTTCCGAAGCGTTTCAGCGGGGCGCGGGCCTCGGGTCCATGTTGAACCGCACGATTACCTCGTCTTTGCCACGGAAGCGAACGGCGATCAATTTGTTTACAATCAGAAGACCGGCGCTGTGTTGCTTCTGGGGTTCGATACCGGGCGAACCAACCTTCAACACGTCGAAGGTTATCCAGACTTGCTCTACACGGTTAATGGCGCTCCCGATTTCCGAAGCTGGGTCGAGTTGCTCGCGGACAAACATATTCGAAAAATCAAAGCGGCTGGAGGGTCGTAGCAAACACACCAAGTGCCGCCCTTTCAGGGGTGACGACAGGTTTTTCCTCGATGCCTACCAGGGGCGTTGCCCCTGGCTATCCCAGCGCCGCACCTTCGGTGCTCAGGAACCCCAGGCCCCACGGCATTGATCGAGCTGCGGCGAACTGGCATCGCCACCGACAACCTCTGCCGCCCGCTGCGCGGCCAGAGGCGAAGAATCAGCTAGAGCCGCCGGCACCCGCTCGCCCTGAAAGGGCGCGCTGCAATAGCCAGGGGCAACGCTCCTGGACGGCCCGCCCCGCGAATTCTCTTAGTCCAGTCCCAAGGTAGGGGCGCGCTGGCCGCTACGGCTGGTATTCGCCGCAACTCAGGACGACAATTCTCGGCCGCGTGAAGTACATGAACGACCCTAGCCAGCAACCAATCACCAAGGACAAAGGCCAAGTGGCTTTCCTTGTTGGCGATTCGCCATTAAGCTAATTGTGTCCCGACGCATTCTCAGCATACCCCGATTCCCCCTGCCGCCATGAACGCGCCGCACGAGTCTGCTCCGCACGAATGCGTCTTGCGCGCCGGCATGGTCGGCATGGGAATGATCTTCGACGAAACCTACCGGCCGTTCTTCGAGCAAGCCCATGCCCGCGGACTCTACGACCCGGCGTTCGGCGTCTGCCGGGTGCCGCTGGTGGCAGTGGCCAGCCGCACGGGGAGCCGGGCCGAGGCATTTCGCAGGGCGGCGGCCGGCCGGGTTGGCGAGTTCAAGAGCTTTTGCGAGCCCGACGCGGCGGGGCAGTTGCTCGCCGCCGGCGTCGATTTCGTCTGCGTGGCCACTCCGG
>DATLQY010000713.1:0-5212 GCA_035534975.1 Pirellulales bacterium | reverse complement strand
TGGAAAACCTGCCCGACCCGACCGGCGACATCGACAAGATCCGCGCCGCGATCGAGTCGGTGCCCGTCGACGAGTCGGGACTGGAGATGATGTGCCAGGCGGTGCATGATTCGATCCAGCAATATCGTCGCTTCGCCACCGGTGGCCGGCGGCAGATCGCGCTGATCCTGGTCAGCGACGAGAGTGGCGACGAGAAGACGAACCTGGCCCACCTCGAAGAGACGATCGCCATGGCCAAGCAGTACCATTGCCCGGTTTACGTGCTAGGACGCGAGGCGGTGTTCGGCTATCCTTACGCCCACATGTGGTGGACCGTCACGGTGCCTGCCCAAGGGGGCGGCGAGGCCAGCAACACCTACCTCGTCGCGGTCGACCGGGGCCCGGAGTCCCCGTTTGTCGAGCAGTTGCAGACCGACGGCTTTGGCCGGCGGCAAGACGCGCACCCCAGCGGCTTTGGTCCGTACGACCAGGTGCGGTTGGCCCGCGAGACGGGCGGCATCTTCTTCATGCTCCCCAGCCCGGAAAGTCAACTCTTCAATCGAGATAACCGCAAGTACGAAATCGAAAGGATGCGTCCCTACCTGCCCGACCTGCGCGCACGCGACGTCTATTCCGCCGAGCGCGATTCGAAGCCCCTTCGCAATGGCGTCTGGCGGGTGATCAACGAGCTGAACCCCTACCACGAGGTGCAAGGCAAGTACATCAACATGCGGATGACCTTTTCGATCGACCGGGGGGCGTTCGCCCGCGAGGTCCTGATCGAGTTGGAGAAGGCGAAGCAGTATTTCCTTTACCTCGACATGGTCGAGAATCAGATGGACGACATGCGCCGCGCGCGCGACCAGGATGCATCGCCCCGTTGGCAGGCCAACTACGATCTGATGTTCGCCCAGATCCTGGCCTACAAGGTGCGGCTCTTCGAGTACGGCGCCTACCTGCAGGAGTTCATCAAGAAGCCCAGGCCGGCTCCGCCCAATGAGCCCAAGAAGGCGCTGAGCCACTGGGCGGTCGTCACCCGGCAAGAGACGATCACGGGCGAGACGACGCGGCCGTACATTCAGCGCTCGAAGGCGATGTTCGAGGAGGTGGTCCGCTACCATCCCGGCACGCCCTGGGCCGCGCGAGCCCAATGGGAGATGCAGCGGGGCTTTGGCGTCGAATTGGCGCCGCAATTCTACGACCCCACCTACAAGCCCCCGATCCCCGTGAAGCCGTTCGTGGCGCCGAAGCTTTGATCGCAGGTTGAAAACCTGCCCCACGGCTTGCGGCGAAACGCGCGTCTCGCATAATAGGCGTTTCCACCTTTGTTTGTCTCGCCCACCGACAGGAGCAAATGATTCATGCGCCGTAACCGCCTTCGAGAACTTCTCAGCGCCGATCAGCCCAGCCTGGGCACGCACGTTCACAGCTCCTGGCCTACGATCATCGAGCTGGCGGGGCATTCCGGCATGTTCGACTACGTGGAATTCGTCGGCGAATACGCACCCTACGACCTGTACGCATTGGAAAACCTGGGCCGGGCAGTCGACCTCTTCGACCACATGACGGCCATGATGAAAATCGAGCAGGAACCCCGCACCTACTTGACGATCCGCGCCATCGGCTCGGGAATTCAAAACGTGCTGTTCGCCGATCCGCGCACCAAGCAAGACGTCGAGGAATGCGTGCGAGCGGTGCGTGCCGAAACGCCGCACGCCGGCGGCCGGCACGGCGTGGGCATGCGGCGCGACGTGGGTTTCGTCCTGGAAGGGGGCTCGCCGGCCTTCGTGCAGGCCCTCGACGACGCCGTGGTGGCACTGATGATCGAAAAGGATTCGGCGGTCGAAAACCTCGAGTCGTTGCTCTCAGTCAAAGGGGTGGACATGGTCCAATTTGGCCCGGCCGACTACTCGATGAGCCTGGGGCTGACCGGTCAGTTTACCCACCCCAGGGTCGTCGAGGCCGAAAAGCACGTGATCGGGACGGCCTTGAAGATGGGAATCGCCCCGCGCGCCGAGATCTCGCACCCCGACGAGTGCGGCCGCTACCTCGACATGGGCGTGAAGCACTTTTGTATCGGCACCGACGTCAGCATCCTTTTCAACTGGTTCCGCGACAGCGGCAAGGCCATGAACCAGCTTTTGAAACGCGAACCTCCGTCCGCCGGCCCCAGCGTGAGAACGAGCTATCGAGCGTAGCGCGGCCTTGTGCGCCGGGAGGATAAGGAGGTAATGGGATAAGGGGATAATGGGATGAGGGGATAATGGGATGAGGGGATAGGAGATAATGGGCTCTCCTCATCCCCTCACCCCCTCAACTCCTCACCCCCCTCATCCCCTCACCCCTTACACCCAGATATCCGACGTGCAATCGCCTCCGGGAAACCTCATCTCGTGCGCGCGGGCGGCTCCGGCCGGCTCCTTGCCGAAATCGACGAAGAAACGGTCATTGATCGCCAGCCCGCCCCGCTCGGTGTCGCAGTCGAGTTGCATCAGGTAGGAGCCGGCCTTCTTCATGTCGGGGTAAAACTGGTTGTCCCAACTGCTGTAAAGCGAATTCGTGACGTAGAGTCGTTTGCCGTCGAGGCTGAGCTGCAACATCTGCGGACCGCCAGCGAGCTTGCGGCCCCTCGCCTGTTGGGGTTTTCCGATGACACCCCCCAGCCAGACCTGCCCAGTGAGCCTGGGCTTTGCCGGATCGCTCACGTCGTACTGGCGTAAGTCGCCGTGCAGCCAGTTCGAGAAGTAGAGCCAGCGGTCGTCGAGCGAGAGCACCAGGTCGGTAATCAAGCCGGGCACCGGGAATGGCCAACCCTTGGTCTCGACCGGCTCGACCTGGATCACCTTTTCGGCCCGCCATTCGCCGCCCTTCTGGTGATAGTGCCACATGGCGCTCGACAAAGCCGCGCCGACGAAGCCGTGGGTGCTGTCGGGGGCGTGCTGAAAGCGGACCTCCAAGGGGATCAAACCGCTTTCGCCCAGGTCGATCGACTGCGCCGGCTTGCGCCCGATCCAGTCCCAGAAATGGATTTGGCTGCCGTACTTGCCGGCCTTGACATCGTCGAGTTGGAAACCGCCGCGGAACGTCTTGGGGGCGGCCCATTCGCTGGAGACCATCACGCCCGCGCGCGGTTGGTACCAGAAATCGTAGTTGTAATGCATCCCTTCGGTACCCGTCTCCCAGTGGCCGGCGATCTCGAACTGCTGGTCCAACAGCAGAAAGCCGCCGGGCGCGTTCCCTTCGCCGTCGCCCAGCATCGAGAGCATGATCTCGCCGGTCGGCAGGCAGTGGACCGTGTGGGGAGCCGAGAGGTCCGTCTCGGCGATGATCCGCTCGGGCTCGATCACCTTGAAGAGCTTGGGCGCCCTAGGATTGGCCGTGTCGACGATGTGGATGCGTCCCGAGAGCAGGCCAGGCAGCACGATATAGCGCCGCGATTGGTCCTTGTCGGCGTGGCAACTGCTGCACGCGTTCCAGCCGAAGTGATGCAGCTCGTCGCCCACGTTGGGCATCGGCAGCCGGTGGACGATCTTCGAGTAGCTCTTCGATTCAGGGTCGACGTCCACCGTCGCCAGGTAGTCGGGTTTTTTGGTCTCCGTGCCCACGTAGAGCGCCGTCGTGTAGAGCAGCTTTTCGCGGGCCGAATCCATCGCCTCCGCCGGCGAGGCATAGGTCGCGCCGCCGCACGGTTGCGGTCCGTCGTTGTCGGCGGCCGAGGCCGACCGGGCGAGCAAGCCGGGCGAAAGCGCCGCGGCCGTCGTCGCAAGGAATTCTCTGCGTCGCATGGGTATCGTGCTCCTGTCGTCGGGCCTGTGTCGATGATCCTCGTCCCAACCCTCTGGCGTGGGAACGAGGCGATTATACCTTACGCAACGAATTCAGTACCACTTCTTTCCCTCTTCGTCCTTCGCGCCGGCTCGCCGCCCGTTTAGACTCAAATGACGACGTACCCGGCCGAGCATGCATGCCTTACGTGATTTTCTTGCTGATCTGTTCGATCTGGGGCAGCAGCTTCATCTTGATGAAGAAGGCGTCGATGGCGTTCACTCCGCTGGGTGTGGGCGCCGGACGAGTTTTCGGCGGCGCGGTGGTGCTCGCGGCAATCTGGCGGCTCTCGCGCTTGCGTTGGACGCTCGCCAAACGCGACGTCGCGCCGGTGCTGTTCGTGGTCATGGTCGGCTACGCGCTGCCCTACGTGCTGCAACCTCTGCTCGTCGAACGGCACGGAAGCGCCTTCATCGCCATGACCGTCAGCTTTGTGCCGCTGGCCACGATCGTCGTTTCCATTCCCTGGCTCGGCGTTTGGCCCACGATGCGGCAACTGCTCGGCGTCGGCGGCGGACTGCTTTGCATGGGCGCCCTGGCCGCCGACGGGCTCAATCGCCGAGTGCCTCCGGCCGACATGCTGCTAGCCGCCTCCGTGCCGCTGTCCTATGCCTTGGCCAACTGCTGCATCCGACGCCAATTGCGGCGCCTCACCTCGCTTGAACTATCGCTTGGCTCGCTGGCGCTGACAAGCACCGTACTGCTCCCGTTGGCCTGTGTGGCGCCGGGCAAGGCGAATGCCGACGAAAACGATCTTCCGCTTGCGGTATTCTCGCTCGTGGTGTTGGGCGTGTTGGGGACGGGCTTGGGGACGTACCTGTTCAACAAGCTGATTCGCGAGCAAGGTCCGTTGTTCGCGGGCATGGTCACGTACCTGGTACCCATCGCGGCCTTGGCCTGGGGCTGGATCGACCAGGAAAAAGTGACGACCTTGCAATTGGCCGCGCTGGCCGGCGTGCTGGCGATGGTCGCCGTCGTGCAAGTTGGCGCGGCCGCCACGGCGGTTCCAGGTGAGGAGATTACGTGCGCCGACTGACGAGTAGGATAGAATGCGTCCGCCCTGAAAGGGCGCGCTGCAACAGCCAGGGGCAAAGCCCCTGGTTTGCGCAATACAAAAACCGTTGTAAGCCCCAACGGGGCGCGCTGGGCTTTTTGGCGCCGCGGCGGTCAGCGCGCCCCGTTGGGGCTTTACAACCGATAGTGCGACATCCGTGTCCCAGGGGCGTTGCCCCTGGCTGTCACAGCGCCGCACCTTGTATAAGGTTTTTTGGGTACACCATCCCCTCCCGTCATGGCAGACTGGAGCGGCTTGGGAGTCGTGAGGAAATTTACCCCGCACCTGAGGTACGACCTCTTACCGAAGACTGATTCCTCCGACCTTTGACTGAGGTTTTGTTGGATCATGCGG
>DATLQY010000712.1:0-7488 GCA_035534975.1 Pirellulales bacterium | reverse complement strand
TATTCCGCTCGTAGAACGGAATTCATTCCGTTAAAACACGGAAACGGAATGAATTCCGTTCTACGATGTAGGAACAAATACGGTCGAAGCTGCTGACCATGCTAGCAGGCCAAAAGCCCAAGTTTTCACCGGCCCACCCTCTACCTCGGGAAAATGGCCGCCTGAAGCCGGACGATCTCTAAACGGGACAAACCGGATCCGCCCCCTGGCGAGTGCCAATCCATCCGTGTTCCATCCATGTTTGATCCGTGGCTACGGCTGCTCCACGGGCAGAGGCCCCGCCAACTCGATCAAATCGGCGATCGACCGTACGGCGCCCGGCGTCGCCAGATAGCTGATCCCGCGGTGCAGGTGCAACCGAAACTGCCGGGCAACCACCTCGTCGCCGCTACCCAGCCCGTCGAGTTCGCAGCGCTCCTTGACCAGCGCCAAATAGAGCTCGTGGTGTTCGCCGCCGAACACGTGCCAGCTCATTTCGACATTGCTGTCGGCCGGGATCTCGACCGGGCTGGGGGGCGTCGGCTCGCGCAGCGAAAGGCAGAGTGCCCAGCGGCAGACGATGTTCCATTGGTCGATGCCGGTTCGCGTCTTGAGCCTGATCAATTGGTCCTTGGCCTGCGACGAAAGTCGAATCTGTTTGATCATGGTTCTCTCGCGCTCAATGAACAGGCTCCCAGGGTTCTCACGCAAAGGCGCCAAGACGCAAAGTGAGAAGGCGTTCTTCGCGACTCGGCGGCTTTGCGTGAGATCTTCCCGCACCCCCCCATCCGCCTTGCGTCCCGGCGCGCCGGGAGTGAAGAAGATGGCGTGCTAACACGCCTCGGCGCCGAGCGCAAAAGGCCCCATCCAGCTTGCGACTTGGCGGGGGTCGAAGTCCAAAGTGTCTCATTCTTGGCCAATAGGCTGTAACTTTCTTTGCGACTTCGCGCCTTTGCGTGAAATCTTCCCGCGTCCGCGTCGTCTTCCGTGTTCCTTCGATCCTGCCGTTTCATTTCGTCGTTGCGGCTTCCCAGAAATAGCCCTCTTCGGCCAGCGTGAATTTCTCGTCGTCGTGGTAGTTCAGGTGGTACGCCCGCGCAATCGACGGCTCCAAGCTGGCGTAGTAGTGCGCGTCGACCTCGGTATCGGTCGAGAGCACGATCACCTGGTGGCTGGCGTTGGGAAAGTAGCGCTCGACCAGGTGCTCGCGGTGCTTGGCGTCGAGCCGCGCCATCGGCGTATCGATGATCGCCGGCAGCGACCGTGCCGATGCCCGCGCCAGCCCCCACAGCACCGAGATCGCGAAGATCTGCTTCTCCCCTTCCGAGAGCCGCTGTTTCGAGATCGCCTGGCCGTCGCTTCCGAAGAGCGTGATCGCGAACGTGATCGGGTCGATCATGATCTGCTCGACCAACGTTTGCTTGCGCAACAAGTACCGGAAACCCTCGGTCACGAGCGACGAAAGCTTGTCGATCTTGGCGGCCGTGGCCCGCTTGAGGAACGCCTGCATGGTCGTGCGGGTGCGCGCCGCCAGGCGGATCATCCGCGCCGTCTCGCCCTCGTGGATCTCGGCCTCGACCCGCTTCATGAGCAACTTGTCGCGCTTGTCCTGCGCCTCTTCCAGAGCAAATACGGCGGCCTTGATTTTTGCTTCCATCCACGAAAGCGCCTCCGCGGCCAGCGCGGCGGCCACGGTCGCCGCCTGGAGCCGCTCGACGACGCCTTTGACCCCTTCCTCCTGGGGCGTGGCCGCCAGAGACCGCTCGACGTCTTCGCGCTCGCGCGTGACCTGCGCCAACTCGTCGAGCAACCGCCTCGCTTCAGCCTGGCGCTGGGCCAGGCCGTGCTCGTCCATGTTGCGCACCAGCGCGCGGGCATGGTCGGAAAGGCGCAGCCTTGGCTCGACGGCCACGTCCGTTTGCCGTTCGCGCCGGTCGGCTTCGTGGACCTCGCGCACCAGCTTTAGCACCTTGGCGGGCACGCTTTGCTCCTTCAGTGCCGCCAACAGCTTGAGGTCGCGGTCTTCGAGTAATCGGCCGACGACGGCCGCCTCGGCCGCCTGGTGTTCACGGCGGTCCTGCTCGACGACGCGCCGCAGCAGCTCGGGTGCGAGCGCCAGCGGCAGCTCGCCCGCCGCCAGGGCCACCAGTTGCCCCTTGAGCTCGCTTTCGCGCCCCGCCAGCTCCTTTTTACGGTGTTCACGCGCTTCGCGTTCTTCGTAGTGTTTGCCTCCGATGCCGGCGAATTCCCTTTCCACCTTCCCCTGTTCGTTGGCGGTACGCAACATCTCGTTCTCAAGAGACCCACGCTCCAAGGTCAACGCGCGGCACTCGTCGTCGCGGGCCGCCACCTCCCGTTCCAGCGCTTCGAGCTCCGCTTGGTTGTCGTCGGCCACCAGTTTCTTGGCGAGCCGTCCTTCGAGCACGGTGGCGTCGGCAATCAACCGCTCGGCCAAGTCCAACCCCAGGAGCGACTTGATCGCCGTCCCCAGGGCTTCGCTGGCCGTTTCGTCTTCTGCCAGAAAGCGGATCTTCTCGGCGTCGAAGAAGAAGAGTTGCGAAATACCCAACGGCACCAACTCCTCGACCTGCTGCTGCCAATTGTCCGATAGCCAGCGGTCCCTTACCCCATCGCACGAGACCGCCAGCGATTCGCGCAGCTTGCCGCCGTGGACCTGCCAGACGCGTTCGACTTCGTAGATGTGCGCCTGGCCTTCCGCCGCGTAGCGGAACGAAAGCGCCACCGCCGCCTCGAGTGGTGAGTGGGGAGTGGTGGAAGCCGCCGGCTTCTCTTGACCACTCACCACTAACCCCTCACGACTCACCCACTCCGGTGTAGCCGGATTCGCAAGAACTCGGGCATTTCCGTCGTCTGCCTCGTTTTCGCCGTTCTCTCCGCCGGGGTCTTGGTGGATGCATTCTCGCAGGTACTCTTCATACGACACGTTCGCCCGTTTCGAGCACTTGGCTCGCGAGCCGTAGAGCGCCAGTTGGATGGCGTCGAGGAGGGTCGTCTTACCGCCGCCGTTGATGCCGCCGAAGAGCACGATCGGCAGCGCCTTCCCCCCGCGCCGGCCGGGCGAGAGGTCGAACACCTGCCGTCCCCGGTAGACGCAAAAGTTATCGAGCGTGAGTTGTTCAAGAATCATGTGCCAGGCGAGCGGGGGGCGTCAGCCCCTCGGTTTGTTCCGGGTTGTGTTTCGAATTCAATTAGGCGAGCGGGGGGCGTCAGCCCCCTGTTTGCCTCGCATTTCATGCGGCATTGCGACGCACGGCAAATCTGTAGGGAACGCACTCCGTACCAATAACCTTCTATTTCTTTGTTGCCCGCGAAGATTTTACAATCCACGAATCACACGAATGACACGAATGTCCGATGAGGATGCCCTCATTCGTGGAATTCGTGCGATTCGTGGACCGTTCTGTCTTTGGTTGCGGCCGACGGCCGCGCTGGGGACTCCGTGGCGTTCCGCGTTGGCGCACCGGCCCGCTTCGCGGGTGCCCCGGCGTCAGCCCCTCGTGCGTCAGTCGTTCAAAGACCATGGCTGTCGGCGGCAAATCCGTAGGGAACGCCCTCCGCGGCGTTCCGAAGGCGCGCGGGGGCGTCAGCCCCCCGGTTTGTTCCGAGTTTTGTTTCGAAATCGCGTAGGCGAGCGGGGGGCGTCAGCCCCCCGGTTTGGCCCTCGTACGTCAGTTGTTCGAAAATCACGGCTGTCGGCGGAAAATCTGTAGGGAACGCCCTCACCGGCGTTCCGTAGGCGAGCCGACCCCGGGGTACCTGCGAAGCGGGTCGGCGGGTGCCCCGGCGTCAGCCCTCCGGTTCCTGCACATTTCCATTTGGCATCTTGTTTCGTAAGCGCGACAAGCCGCCCTGCGGTGCTGTATCGGTTGGGCCTTCTCGAAGCGTGGCTCGCGGCGAAACGGACGATTTGCGGCATTTTGGAACACTAATCCACACTCATCTTCACTAATAGCTGCCCTTCGATTAGCGTCGATGAGCGCCGATTAGTGTTCCAACATACTGTACTTCTTCAATCCGCTGCTCCCTTGCGCCTTTGCGTGAGCCCCTGCCTTTCCGCGGCTCGCGGTGACACGGAGGTTCTACGGCATTTTGGAACATTAATCCGCACTCATCTTCGCTAATAGCTGTCCTTCGATAAGCGTCGATGAGCGCCGATTAGTGTTCCAACATACTGTACTTCTTCACTCCGCTGCCCCTTTGCGACTTTGCGTGAGCCCCGCCTCACCAAATCCGTGTTCCATCCGTGTTTGATCCGTGGCCACGAATGTCTTCTCCCTCACACGATCGGCTCCTCGTCGGGGAACGACAGCCGCTGCGGATCGCTTTCGTCCTCGGCCGGCGCTCCGCCGGCCATCGTTTCACCCGTCGGCCCGTGGCCGTTGCGCTCTGTGATGGCCTTTTTCAGCCGCTCCTGATCCTTCCGGATCGCGATCGCCTCCTCCTCGTTGGCGTATTGCCCCACGCGCAGGCAATCTTCCAGCGCCGTGTATACGCCCGCCCGCCGCGCCATCCCGCGAAACTCCCGCTCGACGTCAAGCAACTTCGTCTGCAGCTCGAAAAACCCCTCGTCGTCGCCGCAGACGTCCGAGAGCAGGCTCCACTCTTCCAACCCCAGCAGCCGGTCGTCGGCCGGCGCGGCGGAAAGCTCCTCGCCCGTCACCTCCCGGTAAACGCGCGGCAGGGCGTCGTCGAACTCGTGCTTTTCGTACAGCCACAGCCGGCGGATCTCGGCCAGCTCGTCCTTGGAAATCAGCTCCAGCGTTCGCACTTCCGGCGGGCCAAGTTTACGCACGTCGCGCTCGACTTCCAGCACGCGCCGCAACCAGTGTTCGCGCCATTTCTTCTTGTAGGGCCCCGGAATGTTGAAGCTGTCTTCATGGAACAACTGCACGCGGCCGTCCATGCGGCGGTAATCGCGCTTGCCGCGGTCGGGCTCGCCCAGCTCGTTGCGCAACTCCAGGAGCGGTGTCATCCAGACCTTTTCCTCGTCGTTCTTGATCATCGCCTCCATCGAGCGGTCTTTATCGACCACCGTGCAGACCCAGCAGCCGAAGCGGCTGCTGCCGCAGCTTGGCGTCGAGGTATCGACGACGAGCGGGCATTCGCCGTCGGCCGACGCCCCCTGGTACATGCCCAAGAGCGACTTGTTCGTGTGCCCCCAGGGGTTCTTGACCTGCATCAGGTAGAGCCAGACGTCGTCGTTCTTCCAATCTTCGATCGGCGAGTAGACCAGCGAGTTGGGCAAGTTGGCATTGGGGCTGAGCCGCTCGCGCAGCCGGCCCTTGGCGCGCTTGTCCATGACGATCGCCCGCTTCTGGCTTTCGGCCTTGCGCGTACCCAGCACCAAAATCGCCTCGCCGTTTTCGCGGACCACGTCGCGGATGAACTTGTTCGAGGGGGCGATCTTCATCCGCGCGGTACACCAGCGGAACAGCTTCCGCGGGGCCGGGTATCCCCGGCCGATCAGGTTCACCCAGAAACTGTCCTTGACGTCGGGTGAGAGCTTGTGCGGCGTGATGGGCACTTGCTGCTCAGCCGCGGCGGAGCGCATCTTGGCGTGCGAGGCGTCGACCCAGGCCGCCACCACCGGCTGTTCGACCAGCGTATCGGTCGAAATCACGTGGATCGTCTTCGCGCGGCGTGCGGGGGGCAAATCGCGGACGGCCATCCAAACGAGCTGCAAGACGGCGCTCGAATCCTTGCCTCCGCTGTAGCCCACCACCCACGGCACCTGGTCGCAGAGGTAAAGCTCGCGGATCTCTTCGCAGACCGCGCGCACTCGTCACGGTTGGAGCACGCCTCCCGCGTGAAGTCGCGGTTCTTGGTGGAGCTGGGGCGGAGTGAACATCATTTGAACGGCGAGCAGAGTCGGTGCCAATCGCACGTGGTCAATGTCAGCTTCGATGCTATCGACAGCGAGGCGCTCATGCTACTGCTCCGGGACGCCGTCGCGGTTTCGAACGGTTCAGCCTGTACGTCGGCGAGTTACACGGCGAGTCACGTGCTGCGCGCGATGGGTCTCGAAGCCGACCGAATCGCCGGTGCCGTCCGTTTCTCCTGGGGGCCCGGGGTCGCCGCCGTCCCGACTGGTCCGCTCATCGCGGCGCTTGATTGCCTTAAGTTGGACACGCTTCGCGTGTAGGATGAGTGGTACACGAAATCCTTCCATTTCAGCCTCCGCCACGCGGTCGACCATGCAGCCTTTCGAGTATACTTTTCCGGCGATCCGCGGTACTCAGGCTGGGCGCGAACATTTTGTCACGATGTGCCCGCTCGCTCTGGTGCCGCGTCTGTTTCCGGCTGACGACAGCTCGTTGGCTCCCGATCTCCGCGCGCAGCGGGTGCTCAACCAGGGACGCGTTCCGCAGATTGCGCGTTACATCGCCGGTAACCGTAGGTCCTATGTCCTCGGTGCTCTCACGGCTTCGGTCGACGGCGAGGTACGATTCGAGCCGTCGCGGGCGCCAATGGCAACAGCGACGTCGGGCACACTCCACGTGGCCATGTCAGCGCGATTCGTGCTGCACGACGGCATCCACCGCTCGGCCGCCATCGTCGCCGCCCTTCGCCAGCGCCCGGAGCTTGCCGATGAGACGATCGCGATCGTGCTCTTCGCCGACCCAGGTTTGAAACGCGCGGAGCAGATTTTCACGGACTTGAAGCGGCAGGAAAGACGGCCTGCGCGCTCCTCGAGCATTCTTCACGATCCTGCCGACGAGATGGCGCGAATGGTACGCGCGGTCGTCGCCCGCGTGCCGATCTTCGCCAGCCACACAGTGATGCAGCGCAGCAAGATCTCGAACCGCTCGACAAAGCTCTTTACGTTGAGCGGTATTTACCACGGAACCGACCTGTTGCTGCGTGGCCGGGACGCCGAGTCGTTCTCGGCACGGCTCGCTATGGCGGTAGTTTTTTGGAAGGCGGTCGCCGAGCAAATGGCAGACTGGCAACGGGCGATCGCGGGGGAGGTGGCGCCCGCCGATTTGAGAAAGGACTATGTGCATGCCCATGCCTTGGCTCTGGCCGCCTTCGGCCGTGCGGGAAACACGCTGCTCGATAAGTACCCCAAGTCGTGGCGACAGAGGCTGCGCCGCATCGAATCCATTGATTGGTCCCGATCGAACACCCGGCTGTGGGAGGGGAGGGCCATGATCGCCGGCCGGCTTTCGAAGACGACCACGTGCGTCGTCCTCACCGGCAATGCGATCAAACAGCACTTGGGGCTGCCGTTGGACCAAAACGAAGCGGAGGCGGAACGCCGCTCCCGACCACACCGCTGACGGCGACCGAGCCTACGCCGCATCGAACGAATGCTTTTTTCGGTGCCAGGCGATGTGCTTGGGATCTGGCCAAATCCGCTCGTCGCTCGGCAGGCGGAGCCGCTCCCCCTGGTAGTCGATCAGGGGCTTCTGATTGGGGGATTCTTCAACGAAGCGCTCGTTCGCAACCAACACGCGGTAGTCGTCGTCCAGCGACCATAGTCCCGCG
>DATLQY010000711.1:0-3603 GCA_035534975.1 Pirellulales bacterium | reverse complement strand
CATTCGAATCTCTTGAACCGCCGGAGGACGCCTTGAAAGAACGGGCCTCGCAAGTCCACTGCGTACTCGGTCGTGAACTTCTGCGGTGAAAAGAACCCGTGCAAGAAGGTCTCGGGCATCGCCAGGATTTCGGCGCCCTGCGACTGGGCTTCGGCCAGCGCCGAATCCGTCGTGGCCAGATTCGCATCGGCGTCGCCGAACACCACGGGACCTTGAAATGCGGCGATCTTCATCGAAGGCTCCTAATTCAGCTTGGATCGTGACAGTGGGCCGTTTCTGTGTCGCGGGCATTGGAATCGCCGCGGACCATAAAACGATCGAACGGACCGCAGACTGGATCTACAATACCGTTGCCTCGGCTGGCGATCAACGATGGTGGACACCACGGCAATCGTCTTCTTACTTGCCAGGAAGGGCCGAACGTTGCGATAATCGGTTATTCGCCTGAACTCGCGTGAACGGAGCCGCCATGATGCCGATCGTGGTCCCCCGCATGCCCGCGGCAAGCTGTGCCCTGGCCTTCGGATTGGTCATGGCACACTTTGCGCTTTGCAGGCCCGCTGCGACGAGTCGCGGCTACCCGCCCATTCATCCGTTTTGGGAAGAGGTGGCGCCGTACCTCGCCTACGTCGCAATACTGTCGATCCCGTTGTTCGACGACCAGCAGCCGACTCGCCGACGCATTCGGAATTGGTTTGTCGTCGCGGCATGTCTCATCAATGGCATCGTCCTGGCCAACCTGTCGACGGCCCGAGCGCACATCGGCCACTCGGCTGTTGCCCGAGGGGCAAATCGGTTTGTCATCGATCTTGCGCACAGACCACTTTGGTGGCCGCAACGAGGGTGCGTCCGTCGCATTCGGCGATGGGTCGACGCGCCACCTTGATTCCAAGACCGTTTCTGAAGACTTTCGAGCGCTGATCACGGCCGACGGTGGCGAGTCGATTCCTGTGGGCGGCTGGTAACTGCGGACGTGGGCGTTCTGGCGGAGCTTCACGCATGCGGGCCGCGGGAGCGGCCGATGGTACGTTCCCACGCAGAGCGTGGGAACGAGGGACAGCGTCCCGGAACGCCACGGAGGGTTGTGCGCCCCGTGCCCGGCCGGACCCCAGGCGAGGTCCGGCCGGGCCATCCGCGACTCAAACCGGCGCGAGCTCTTCCAGCTCGCGGGCCAGCCGCTTCCGCGCCACGTGCAAACGGCGCTTGATGGTGCCGATCGGCGACGCAAAGGCGCTACTCATCTCGATCAGCGACTGGCCTTCGACGTAGAACGCCACCAGCGTCTCGCGGTCGAGCTGACCCAACCGGTCGAGACCGGCGCGAACCTGGGTCTCGCGTTCGTGAGCCAGGGCCTGTCCCAGCGGCGTCTCGTGCTCGGCGCAAGCCGCTTCGAGCGCTTCGCTCTCGGTCGACACGACCGGACCGCCGCGCACCGCCCGGTTGATCGCCAGCCGGTTGGTGATCGATCGCAGCCAACCGCCGAAACAAGCCGGCTCGCGCAACTGGTGCAGCTTCCGCAGCGCCTGCACGAACACCTCCTGAGTCACCTCCTGGGCGTCGACGTGGTTGCCCAGCCGGCGCAGGGCGGTCGCGTAGACGCTCCGCTCGAATCGCTCAGCCAGTCGGCCGAACGCGTCGCGGTCGCCCGCCTGAGCGGCCAACACCTGTTCGATCAGTAGGATCTTGTCTTCGGTCAGTTCGTGAATCGTTGTGGTCATGATTTCTCTCCTGTCCCCATCTCCCGCGGCGTGAGACGCGGTGAAAAAGGGCTGCGACCGGCGGCGGGCGTGAAGGGGCGACAAGCGGACCTTCAGTAAAGCGGCCTGGGCCGTCGAGCCGGCTCCCGAAAGGAATTCAAGCTGGGGTCGTCGCCGAAGCGAGAATCAGCTTTTCCTTGCGGGCGCGTGCCGCACTCCATGCTTGGAGTGCCAGCCCCGTTGCCGGCCAGAATCGCAGCGCCGATCGAAACGACCCTGCGGCCCGAAACTACCCAGAATCCGCGACATGCATGTCGCGTGCTGGGCGGTTGGGACCGCGGCCGTGGCAAACAGGGCGGGCAGCAGGCGTTCTAATGACGCCCGATAGCCCGCCAACGCCGCGGCGGCGTGCCGGAAGAATGAGAAACTAGCGCGCAATGCGGTGCGAAGCTCATTCATCGAGCCCACGACGCAGCGATCCTGGCAATTACCAAGGTCGTTCGGATTCGTGCGGTTCGTAATGAGGCTACGCATGGCTGTCTTCCTGCGCTGCGCGCTGTTTGAGAGAGAAACACTGTTGGAGAAAAACGACGGCTCGACGTGCCGCGAGCGACACGCGACCCTACTCTAACTATAACACTCTCAGGTTCGATTCGTACCGTCAAGTGCGGCAGATTTTCCCCACCTGCCTTGACTGCGACCATATCATCCGTCGGGGGGGTATGAACCCCCCGGCGGCTACCCTAGGGACGCACGATCGACCGAAAGGTTCGCGCGAAATCGCAAAAAAATCGCAGGCGGGGGGGGTGTTGGAATCAGTGCTATCGGTGAAATCAACCGGTGCTTTAGACCGCTTGTTCGACCAGTTCCAACCGGAGACCCAGGGCGATGGCGACCGATTGCAGGTTGGAAAACTTGACGTCCTTGCCTTGTTCAATATCGCGGATGGTCGCCTGATTGGGAATGCCGGCCGCCTTCGCAAGCGCGTACCAGGTAAGCCCTTGAGCTTCGCGCGCCTGCCGGATTCTCGCCGGAATGCCCGGTGGTGATGCTGCTCGAGCGGTGCCCGGCTTCGGCGGGAATTCGTGAACGACCGCTGCCCGAATCTGAGCGTGCCTTGCACGTTCTTCGTCGCTCAAGGAGCGGTTCAGGTGCTTCAGTTTCTGTTTGCTCATCGGCATTTTCACCATTCATGGCTCGGGCACTTCGTATGCGGTTACGGGGACGACCGTGTCGTCGTCGACCTCCTCGTATACCACCACGATAAAACGACCGTCGGGCGCAAAGCCGAAAACGCAAGGACGACCGCTGGTTCGGCTACGGCCCGATGACTGCGGGTTTTCCAGCACATAGTCAACGTCATCAGTTGTCAGGTCGTGCCCTTCAACGTGTTCGACATTCCCACCCGGAGTGGGATCCCAAACGACTCCGGTCCAACGCATGTCGTCATACGGTCCGTTAATGATTATAGCACTTCATTGCAATACTGCAACACAATGCAGCTCGACGATCGAGTTCGAACATCGGCATGGAAGTAGTCCCTACAACCATCCTTCACCATCAATGCTACCGCGCGTCCTCCAGGTACGTGTACCCGTGGAGGCCGTCTTCGTAGAAGCGCAGCAACCGCCCGGCTTGCTGGAAATCGAGCCGCGATTCGCGGACGGCCATCTCGACGTCGGTGCGTAGTTTGCGCACCAGCGCGTCGGGGTCGAATTCGACGTAGTCGAGCACCTCGCGGACCGTGTCGCCCTTGATGACCGTCTCGAGCACGACGCCGCCGTTTTCGTCGAGGCTGACATGGACCGCGTTCGTGTCGCCGAACAGATTGTGCATGTCGCCCAGGATTTCCTGATAAGCGCCCAGCATGAACGCGCCCAGGTAGTAAGGCTCGCCGTTGAACGAG
>DATLQY010000710.1:0-5254 GCA_035534975.1 Pirellulales bacterium | reverse complement strand
TGGATGAGGGGTGAAGCGAAAGCGCCGTGGGGAACGGGGGGGGGCTTGCCTTGAGAACTGGACACCGGTATTATTACAAATGGGGTGCATGGTATCCTTGCGCGAGTGTCTGGCCTGTTAACGGTCCAGGCGGGCCTGAATCTCAACGGTCGCGAAGATGGCCAATTCGGCGGAAAGCTGCGAGCGCTCGCCGACGGAAACACAGAAACGCTAATCGGCGCTAATCTTCGCTGATAGAACCCGCTTTCCGATTAGTGTGGATTTGCGTTGATAAGTGTTCCGAACTCCGAGGTAAGGTGCTCAATCACGGGGTAAGGTGCTCAACTCGCGGTGTTCTCAGATTGCAAGATTCCCATTCGACGGAGAACGTCGCGGGCGCTCGCCGAGACGGCAATTGCAAGCCGTTCGATGTGCATCGTTTTCGCGCAGTGGCAGCCAAAGTACCGGGCACATGGGGTGCGAGAGCCGTCGCATCCGGCGATGCCAGGCGTGAATAAAATATTCAAAATCTTCGATAGAAAACACTTTTCCCGCGGATGTAATTATCCGAGAAATCGACCGTTCACGACGTGCCTTGCGGTCGCCGAAGCGTGCTCAAAAAATGGGCAGACGTAACCGGCGCCGACCATGTAGGGCAGGCATGACCAATCGCTGTGCCAGCCGAATGCGCTGGGCAAGCCTTTCCTGATCACCCCCCGCATAGTGGAGTGACGATGCGTGACGATGGTGACGATGAAAAACGGCCAAAGTTATTCTGGATTTGCGTGAGGCTGGGGCATTTGGGAAAGGCGGAGACGGGGCCGCAGAGCGGCCGAAGAGCCGTTCCACGCGGACCGTGGGAACGAGGAATCCTGGATTCGCGTGAGGGGGGGCATTTGAAAGGTCGGAGACAGGCCGCAGAGCGGCCGAAGAGCCGTTCGGGGCACCCGCGAAGCGGTCGGAGCGTGGGTGCATTGCGGACAGTTGCGGACAGTTGCGGACAGTTGCTAAGGAGGGGACTGTCCGCATGCGGAATCGTTGCAAACCTTTTATCATCAATCACTTGCGTGCTGCATGTAGCCGGTGCGGACAGTGCGGACAGTTGTTTCCCCCCTGTTTCCAAAATCCTCTCGGTGGCGTCAGCACGCCGGAGAATCACTCCCATCCCTTGGGCCGCCGCTGGTGCCAATCGGTAAGTTCCTGGTACTTCTCGGCGATGGCCAAGAGCTTGTTCTCCTCGAACGCGCGGCCGACGAACTTCAAGCCCGTCGGCAAGCCGCGCTCGCCGAAGCCGTTGGGAACGCTGATCGCCGGTATCCCCGCCGCGTTTTCCGCCCCGCCAATCGAGGCTCCGCCGCCCCAACGCGCATGATAGCCGGCGAAATCGCCGTCCAATGGACTGGCCACCGTCGAGAGGGTCGGCACGATGATCGCGTCGAGAGGCGCCAGTAGGGCGTCCATCGCCTGCTGGATCTTACGGCGGATGCGCAGGGCGTTGATGTAGTCCTTGGCCGGAATGAATAACGCCGCGTGCGCGCCGATACGATCCTCCGGCGCGGTCATTTCCCAAACGTCGCCGCTGGTGACCAACCCCTCGAAGGCCGCCGCCAACTCGCAGTCGATGATCGTGCTCGCCACCGTGCCGAAGGGCAGGTCGGGCAAATCGATTTCAGTGAAACTCACGTGCGGGCGGAGCGCGTCGATCGACGCTTCGAAATTCTCCCGAACGGCGGGCTGAACGCCGTTGGTCGCCCCCTTGAGCGTCGCCAGGCGAAACGGAGGGGCCGGTGGCCCTGGGGGCGGATATTCATAACCGCGAGGGCTCGCCGATGGGTCGGCCGGGTCGGGTCCGGCGATCGCCGCCAGCACAAGCCCGGCGTCGGCGGCGGTCCGCGTCATGGGTCCCAGCTTGTCTAGCGACCAGCTCAGGGCCATGGCGCCGTGTCGGCTGACTCGGCCGTACGTCGGGCGCAGGCCGGTAATGCCGCAATACCCGGCCGGGGTCATGATCGAACCCCAGGTCTCGCTGCCTATGGCGAAGGGGACCACGCCCGCGCCGACGGCCGAGCCGGAACCGCTTGACGAGCCGCCGCTCCAGGCGGTGGTGTTCCAGGGATTCAAGCCGGGGCCGGTGAACGAGGCGTTGGCCTGGTCGTAGCCAAGCCCGCCCGCGATTTCGACCATCGCCAGCTTGGCCACAAGCACCGCGCCTGCTTCGCGTAGCCGTCGGACGACGGTTGCGTCTTCGTCGAATTCCTGGTTCTTCAACGGCGCCGCGCCCCATGAGGTGGGAATGCCGGTGGTCGCCAGGAGATCCTTGGCACCGTAGGGAATGCCGTGGAGCGGTCCCCGATCGTGGCCGGCGGCCAATTCGCGATCGGCCTGGGCGGCCTGACGGAGGGCCAGGGCGTCACTGACCGTCACTACGGCGTTAAGCCGCTTGCCATGCCGCTCGACGCGGTCGAGGAAGAACTTGGCCAGCTCGACCGCGGTACACCGCTTGTCGCGGAGCCGCCGGCCCAATGTCGAGAGAGAGGCCCAGGCGGTGTCGGGAGGCAATGGCATGGGGTGGGAGGCGTCTTATCCCTCACTCCGCCAGGCGGCAAAGACCGGGGCGGGTTCATCGGCGTTGGTCAGTGGAAACGCGCTGAGCACCCGCGAACGCGACATGTTGTGCTCGATTTGCCCGCGAATCTGGGCCAGTTTCGCCTCGTCCAGGTTTTTCGGATACAGGCGCTTGACGAGCTCCAGCACAAGATCGGCCGGCGCGATGGGCATAGGCGCGCCACGAGGTGGTCCTGGTTTGTCGTCGTTCGCCGGATCTTCGGCCGTTAACGCGGCGGCCGGCGCCGCGAGAATCGCGCCGGTGACGAGGTGTTTGGTAAACGTGCGGCGATTGACCGGCATGATCATGAGCGCTCACGGGGAGACCGGCGAACAAGACGACACGAGAGACAGTATGGATGAGAGTTCGTGAGAGTGCAAGGATGCCAGTACGCCGATCCTAGCCTTGAAGCGGGCTGTTGCTTTATAATGACCCGCCTCGATCATATCGTCATGCGACTCGTTGATTGACCGCACCTTAGGTAAGGAGTTAGGAATTGGCAGAAAACGTCGTGATTATCGGAAGCGGGCCGGCCGGCTGGGCCGCCGCAATCTATACCGCGCGGGCGAACCTTAAACCACTCGTGTTCGAAGGCGCTGTGACGGAGGAGAACCGCGTCGGGGGGACTTTACCGCTCGGACAGTTGAACCTGACGACCGAAGTCGAGAATTATCCCGGCTTTCCGCACGGAAATCTGGAAGCCTACCTCGACCAGTCGATCGACAAGGCCCAGCGAGCCCTGATGGCCCCTCACCAGAAAGCCGGCGTCAGCGGGCCGGAATTGATGGAGCTGATGCGGCAACAGGCCAAGAATTTCGGCACGCGGGTGGTCACCGATGACATCGTCGACGTCGATTTCACGAAGCGGCCGTTCAAACTGATCGCCTCCGAAGGAGGCGTGACCGAGGCCCAGGCGGTGATCGTCGCCACAGGCGCGCGGGCCAACTACCTGGGGCTCCCGTCGGAAGATGCGTATAAGAACCGCGGCGTCAGCGCCTGCGCCGTCTGCGACGGGGCTTTGCCTCGCTTCCGCAACCAGCCGCTGGTCGTGGTCGGTGGCGGCGACTCCGCCTGTGAAGAAGCGAATTATTTGTCGAAATTCGCCGGACGAATCTACATGGTCCATCGCCGCGACGCCCTGCGGGCCTCGAAGATCATGGCGGAGCGCGTGCTCAAAGACCCCAAGATCGAATTGGTCTGGAACAGCGCCGTCGACGAGGTGCTCGGCAACGAGAAGCAAGGCGTAACCGGCGTGCGCGTGAAAAACACGGATGGCGGGGCCGGTCGTGAACTGGCCGCGACGGGCATGTTCCTGGCCAGCGGCCATACGCCGAACACCAATTTCGTGGAAGGCAAGCTGGAGTTGACCCCGAAGAAGTACGTTCGTTGGACCGTCCCCTTTCGCACTTGCACCAGTGTCGAAGGCGTGTTCGCTGCCGGCGACGTCGCCGACGACTATTACCGCCAGGCCGTCACCGCCGCCGGCAGCGGCTGCATGGCCGCGCTCGACGCCGAACGCTGGTTGGCCGCCCAGGGACATTGAGCGGGGAACCCGTAGGGTGGGACAAGACCGCGGAGCGGGCGCCGGCCCACCAACGCCGACCAATGGTGGGCCGTCGCTCGCCCAAGGCGAGCTTGTCCCACCCTACAGGTCTTCCTGCCTTCCGAACCGTGAATCCTAGCATTTGAGAACACCATTTATGGAAATAATCTCCGTCGCTCAAGCCCGCCGCGCCGAGTCGGTGGGCCGCGAGGTGCGGCTCGCCGGATGGATCCGCACTCGCCGCGATTCGAAGGGCGGATTCAGCTTTCTCGAGCTGAACGACGGCTCGTCGTTTGGCAACGTGCAGGTCGTCGCCGAGGCCGGGCTGGCGAACTACGAAAGCGAAATCAAGAAGCTCGGCGCCGGCGCCAGCGTGACGGTCGAAGGACTGGTCAAGGCCTCGCCCGCCAAAGGGCAGGAGACCGAAGTGCATGCCGGCCGCGTGATCGTTCACGGGCTGGCCGATCCCGACTCGTACCCACTGCAGAAGAAGCAGCACTCGTTCGAGTTCCTGCGGACGATCGCGCACCTCCGGCCGCGGACGAATACGTTCGGCGCGATCGCGCGGGTGCGGAATTGCGTGAGCCGTTCGATCCACGAATTCTTCGGTGAGCGGGGCTTTCTTTATATCCATACGCCGATCATCACCGCCAGCGACTGCGAAGGGGCGGGCGAGATGTTCAAGGTCACGACGCTCGACGTGGCCAATGTTCCCAAACAGGATGGGAAAGTCGATTACAGCAAGGACTTTTTCAATCGCCCGGCCTACCTGACCGTCAGCGGACAGTTACAGGGCGAGATCTTCGCCTGTGCGCTGGGCAAGATCTACACCTTTGGGCCCACGTTTCGCGCTGAAAACTCGAACACGTCGCGGCACCTGGCCGAATTCTGGATGGTCGAGCCGGAGATGGCATTTTTCGAGTTGACCGACAACATGGACCTTGCCGAAGCGTTTCTGAAGCGCATCTTCCGCGACGTGCTCGAGCGGCTGCCGGAGGACATGCAGTTCTTCAATACTCGCATCGACGGTACCGTTCTGGCCACGCTCGAAGCGGTGGCTTCCAGCGAGTTCGTGCGGCTCTCGTACACCGAGGCGGTCGCGCTTCTGGAGAAATCGGGGCAAGAGT
>DATLQY010000709.1:0-5451 GCA_035534975.1 Pirellulales bacterium | reverse complement strand
CGTCGAGCGCCGAGTCGTCGTCCGGTACGGCGGCGCCGAGGCGTCGGCGAGGGCATTGTCGGTCGATACGTCCGGCGCCGCATGGCTGCGCGTGCGGCAAGACGGAACTTCGCCCGATGACTCGGTTTTTCTGCTTAGGGCACTGCCCGGCGGCCCGGAGTTCGTCGAAGGCGAGTTGACCATCCGACTCGACGGCGACCCCGCGCCGTACTTTCTGCGTTACGTTGGGTTCAACAGGAACTAGGACATAATGCCCTCGCGATCAGCCGATTTCGGGGATTTTGGGCCCTCAGACGTCACCGCCGCGTCGATCGACCCGGTGATTGGGCCGGGACGATCGCGCCGCCCCGACGGACGGCCCCTGCGTTACCGCGATTTATCGCTTGTATTCGATCGCTACGCCCGCGGAACCCCCGTCGCCTATTCGTGGTTTCGGGCCGCGGAGTGCCATGCACTTGCGGCGGTCGATTGCAGGCGCCCGCTTCTCGACCTGGGATGCGGTACGGGCGAGTTTGCCGCGTTCGCTTTGGAACGTGGGGCCGACGGGCGCGTCGTTGACGCGGGGATCGATCTCTCAGAGTGTCGGTTACGGCGCGCAAGGGAGCGCGCAGCGCACGCGCTGCTCGCCCGAGCGGACGCCGCCGCCCTGCCGTTTGCGAACGGAAGCTTTTCGTCGGTGTTAGCGGTGAGCGTCTGCGAACATCTTGGCGATCCCGCCGCCGTCCTGGCCGAAGTCCGCAGGGTGCTTCGGCCTGGCGGGAAATTCATCGCCACGATCGTTCTTGCCGATATCCACCGATACCTGTTTTATCCGCGCGCGTGCGAGCGGCTTGGCATGCCCTGGCTGGCACGCCTCTATCGTCGGCTTCACGACCATGTATTCGGCCACAAGACGCTACGGCCGGAGGAGGAATGGAGGGCGCTTTTGCGGGTTTCGGGGTTTCGGATTATCGTCGCTCGGAAAATCGTATCGCCGACACTCACCCTTTGGTTCGATTTCTGGCTCATAACCGCTTGGCCGTATAAACTGATTCAATGGACGGGCGCGCGCCCGTTCGAGTGGCGGCCGTTTTGGCTGCGCAGGCTTTGCTGGAACCGGTTCCGCGCGATTGACGCTGAGCGCGGAACTGCCGGAAGCGCGGTTTTGGTCGTGGCGGAAAAGTCGCAGGAATGATCCGCGGAGCGCTGGCGTATTTTGGAACCGGCAGGTGGACGAACCATGCGGACAAAACTGGAAAACGCCAACCGAAAACGGAATGAGGTTTATCTCGCCGCGCGACAGAGCCACCGGTTGAACGCCGCCCCGCACGGCAAATCCGTCCGCCGCGCCGTGACGCTGATCGAGGTCCTGGTAGTGATCTCGATCATTGGAATGCTGACGGCGCTGTTGCTTCCGGCGGTTCAGGCGGCACGCGAAGCGGCGAGGCGCGCACACTGCATGAACAGCTTGCACCAGATCCAGTTGGCCGCCGACGGCTTCCACGATTCACACGGCCGCTACCCGCCTGGGCACTTCCGCGGGAATTACGGTTACGGCCCGAATTCGCGCGCCTGGAGCTGGTTGGCCCAACTCCTTCCCTTCGTCGAGCACCGGGACATGTACCAATTGGGGCGCGTGCGCGACGAGAAACTGAACCAAAGCATCGCGACGGCGATGCCCGTCGCGCTTTTCCTCTGCCCTTCGATCGCCTCGGTTGCCGACGGGCCGCGCTACGACGCGGGCAACATGCTCGGTTTCCCGGTGGGCCGCTCGACGTACAAGGCCGTCAGTGGCGCGAACTGGGGGGACGACACGTCCGTGTCGGCGGTCGCGGTCCAAGTCGCGACAGGATGGCGGAACCGCGGCGCCAACGGGTCGTACGACGGCCTGGACAACGGCGACGGAATCATGTTCCGCTCCGACTACAAGTCGTTTCGGACCAAGGATTTGATACACGACGGTACAAGCCACACGTTCCTCGTCGGCGAGGACGTTCCCGAGGAAAACGACTGGCTTTCCTGGCCGTATGCGAACAACGGTTATGGGACCTGCGCGATCCCGCCAAATATCCATGACCGGAACCCGTTTGATTGGCCAAATACCTGGGGATTCCGCAGTTGGCACCCCGGCGGCCTGCAATTCGTGCTGGCCGATGGCTCCGTCCACTTCGTGAGCGAGGCGATTCAACTAGGCGTCTATCGCGCGTTAGCGACGACCAATGGCGGCGAGCCGGTGGATGACGCGTCGTGGCAATGAGGATGCTCGTCCGTGTTCCAACGCCCGTTGTCGCATAACCGCTTGTGGCCCTGGGCGACCGGTGCCGTCTGCCTGGCGCCGTTCGTCGCGCTTCTGGCGCCGGGGGACCGCGTTCTGCCTTCGTGCGCGGCGTCCGACTACGCGGCTCTCCAACTCCCAGTGCATCAGTTCATCCGCGACGAAATCCTGGCGGGCCGGGTGCCGCTTTGGATTCCGTGGCTTGGCGGCGGGACCCCTTTGCACGCCTCGTGCCAGGCGGGCGTGTTCTATCCGGGGCTCACATTGCCGCTGTTGCTACGCACGCCCAATAGCGCCCTGAAGCTCTGCTTGTTCATACACTTGCTCTTGGCCTTTGTCGGCGAGTATCGGCTGGCACGCGTTCTTGGTGCAAGCCGCGCCGGGAGTAGTCTGGCCGCGGCAACGTTGGCCGAGAGCGGATTCATGGTGAACCACCTGATGGCGGGACATGTTGGCATCGTGATCGGCGCCAGTCATCTCCCATGGTTCTTGTGGGCCCTCCAGCGGCTGTTGCGCGAGCCGGGTCCACTGCGCGCCGCGACCGTGGGGGCGATTGGGGCACTTCTCGTGTGCGGGTCGCATCCACAGGTCGCCTATTATGGCGCGCTCGCCTCAACAGCGTGGACGGCCGTGTTCGTGGCCGCGACGAAGCCTCGGCGCGAACGGTGGCGACAGATTGCATGGGCCGCGGCCGCGGCCGCGATTGCGCTGCTGATGGGCGCGGTGCAGCTCGTTCCGACGCTGGAGCTGCTCGTGGATGGGTTGGCTGACTCGCGGAGGGCAGGCGTGGCCTTTGCGTCGAGTGGCGCACTGAACCAGCTCGATTTGATACGATTACTCCTGCCGGACATTGCGGGAAACCCGTTTCGCGCTGAGCCGCCAATCGGCGCATGGGGCGGCTTGTTCCACGAACGGGTAATGTACCTCGGGCTTGGTTCGCCTCTTCTGGCAATTTACGGTCTGACGCGGCTCGAGGTTAAGGGTTGGCAATGGGTCGCGGCGTGGCTGACCGCGACGGGGTTCATCACGGCGCTTGGCGACGCTACACCTTGGTTTGCGCTTCTTGGGCGAATCGTGCCCGCGTGGTTCTCCTTCCGATGTCCCGGTCGTGTTTTCGCCATCGTCACGCCGTTGGTGGGCGTGCTCGCGGCCCGTGGCTTCGATGCGTTACTCGCGCGGGAGCGCGCGGGGTGGCGTGAGCGCTGGTGGCTTACGCCCGCGGCCGCTTGGGTAGCCGCCAGTTTGACCGTTCTTGCGGACAGCGATCCCATTCACGTGAACTGCGCGGCGTTAATAGCGCTCGATTGGCGGGCCGGGCGATGGGACACGGTTGCCGGACTCGCTTTGGCTTGTACAACGGCCGCGGCGATCACAGTCGTCGCGTGCTCCAAAAAGGTAATGGTGGCGCCGATTGTTTGTACGCTGTTCGCCTTATTGTTGGGAGATCTTGGTTACAACAATGCTCAAAACGTGCGAACCGTCGTCGACTCTCCCGCTGGACTGCCCGCGGAGTTGCTCGCGGTGAATCCGCCGATTCGATTCGTCGATGCGCCCAACTACCCGCATTCGCCGGAGCCTTGGCTTTCGTGTAGTCGGATGGTCCGCGCGGCGGTCGAAGCGCGCCGGTCGATGGTCGGAACGAATGACGGTGGAATATTGCCTGTCGCGCTGGCACGTTACCATCGAGCAGTCAGCCGTCGTCCAACCTGCGCCCTGGCCGCCTCGGGCTGTTGCTATGCATACAATATGGCCGAACGGACATGGCAGCCGATTCCCAACGCGTTGCCACGCACGCGGTTTACCACCGGCTCCGCGGCCAAAATCTGCGGGGTGGGCATTGAGAGATTGACGCCCGGCGCCCTGGGCGCGCTCCGGACCGCTTCACGCCCGGTGACGGTCAGGTACGAGGACGCGCGCCGCGTCGTGATGGAAGTAAACACGGCACACGATGGAATGCTCGTCGTCGCTGATACCTTGTATCCGGGGTGGTCGTGTACGGTCGACGGGTTCGACGTCCCCGTCGAGCCGGTCCACGGGGTTTTTCGCGGAGTGAGACTGCTGGCGGGCAAGCGAACGATCGAGATGGTTTATGCCCCGCGGTCGTTCACGATTGGAGCCGCCGGTAGTGTGCTCGGGACCGCCTTTTTTCTGGTCCTCGCGACTCTTGGTAGATGCAGACGTCCCGCGAGCCGCGGATTTGAAAACGAGCCATTGAGCGGGATCATGAAATCGCCATGAATCGTGCATTGATCGGAGCGGCCAAAGTGGCCAACGGTGGGTGGCGGCGCGCCTGCGGCGTTGTGCCGTTGCTGGTTATCGTGGGCGTGGGTGTCGCGCTACGCGCCTGGCCCTTCGGCGAGCGAAGTTTCTGGTTCGACGAGGCCTTCTCCTGGCGGTTGGCGTCGTTCCCTTGGCGCGAGCTGTTCCAGCGCTCGGCGCTCGACAATAACCCGCCCCTTTTTTACGTGCTGCTCAAGATTTGGATCGCCTGCTTTGGTGACTCGCCGGCCGCCATGCGGTCACTTTCCCTGCTTGCCGGCGCGGCGGGGTGTGTCGGTGTGTACTTGATGGTAGTCGAGGCCTTCCGAGAACCTGGAGCGATCGAAGCGGCGCGACGCCAATGGACGGGCTTGTTCGCGGCAGCGCTGATCGCCGTCACAACGCTGCAAATCCGCTGGGGAGGGGAGGCGAGAATGTACGCCTTGGGCGCGGCGCTGGCGGCGTTTTCGACTTGGCTGCTGTTGCGAGCGTTGCGGGCGCCACTTGGCGCGCGGCCGTCAAAAACGGGGCAGGCGGCGCATTCGCGCGCCGCGAGTGCGCCCGTGAACTGCGCGACAACCGGTGAAATCATCGCGCGTGTAACCACGGCGGCCGTCAGCCCGCTACACGCTTGGGCCTTCTATGCGCTGGCGGCGCTGGCGTTCATGTACACCCACACGTACGCCCTCTTCTCCGTCGTTGCCCAGGCCGTCTTCGCGCTGGGATACCTGTTTGCCGAGGGACGCTATGACCCCGCCACATTGTTCCGCGGTCGCCGCTTTCGGCGGGCTGTGGTTGCGTTTGGGCTGGTCGCGGCCGGGTGGTTGCCCTGGGTCCCGGTCCTCGTAAGACAGAATGAGCAAGTACAGGACGCGTACTGGACGCCACCGTTGACACGTTGGAGTGTACCCGGTATCTGCCACCAGATCTTCGCCGAT
>DATLQY010000708.1:0-6122 GCA_035534975.1 Pirellulales bacterium | reverse complement strand
AGCCCCAACAGCTTCGACCGTTCGAGCATCAACGAGACGTTCAAGAAGCCGTTCGACGCGGCCCTCCTGGCCGAGCGGCTGAAAACTTTGATCGGCGCCCGCAAGGAGCTCGTGCGTTAAGTTCCTTGCCCTTCCCCCCGCTCGTGCAAGGGCAAATCCGGAGATGACAACAACCCGCCGCGGATGACCCCCGCGGCGGTTCAGGTTCGAGGTGGGGCGGTCGAAAGAGTCGGCCGCATGTCTGCTGGGCTTCCCGGGCCCGGCAGCCCCCATCCTCGTCCCGGCCCGAGTGCCACCCTTCTTGTTAATCGCACCGGCCGTTTGCGGTTGTCTTTTCGGTCCCGGTCCCCTCGACGATCGCGCGTCGCGCCCTAGAATGGGGCGTTAACATGAGTGAACTCAGCCATTTCGACGAGCAGGGCGCCAGCCGCATGGTGGATGTCAGCTCGAAGCAGCCGACCCTGCGGGAGGCGCGGGCGAGCGGCCGGATTCGCATGATGCCCGCCACGCTGGAGCTGGTGCGCCAAGGGGGCCTTGCCAAAGGCGACGTGTTGGCCGTCGCACGACTGGCAGGCATCATGGCGGCCAAGCAAACCTCCGCCCTGGTGCCGCTTTGCCATCTTCTCCCCCTGGAGTCGGTCGAGGTCTCATTCGACTTTCCGGACGGAGCGACCATTGCCGTGGAGGCCGTGGCACGGGTCACCGCGCGCACCGGGGTCGAAATGGAGGCCCTCGTGGCAGTGACCGTCGCAGCACTGACGATCTACGACATGTGCAAATCGGTCGATCGGTCGATGACCATCGACGCGGTCCGTCTCGAGGAGAAGTCAGGGGGCCGGAGCGGGCATTTCCAACGTGGCGAGCGGGGGGCGTAAGCCCCAGATAGCGGGGCGATCGCAGGGAGTAAGTTAATGTGGCGAGCGGGGGGCGTAAGCCCCCCGGTTGTGAAGCATTTTCACGAGAAGGACGAGGCATGACGCGAACGTCGTTGAACACGGAGCCATCGGCGAGAGCGCGGCCAGGGGTGGACCGGTCTGGCGTAGCCAACCATCACCGCCTTTCCCAACGCCGGCTGGCCGCGCTTTACGGTCCGATTCACGAGGAGTTGGCCCGCTTCGAAGAGATTCTGAGGGCGGAGTTGCGTAGCGACTATCCCGTGGTCGACGAGCTGGTCAAGCACGGTTTTCGGCTGGGCGGAAAACGGCTTCGGCCGGCGCTGTTGCTGCTGTCGGCCAAGGCCGTCGGCCCAGTGAAACACGAGCACCTGGTGCTTTCGGCCGTCGTCGAGATGATCCACACGGCGACCTTGGTTCACGACGACGTGCTTGACGATGCCCGACTGCGCCGGCACCTCGACACGGTCAACGCTCGCTGGGGAAACCAGACCAGCGTGCTCTTGGGCGATTATCTGTTCACCCATGCGTTTTACCTGGCCAGCACACTCGAATCGACCTTTGCCTGCCGGGCGATCGGCCGCGCGACGAACACGGTTTGCGAGGGGGAGCTACGGCAAATCAACAGTCAAGGACGTTTCTCGCTCAGCGAGGCGGAGTACCTGGGCATCATCGAGGCGAAGACCGCCGAGTTGTGCTCCTGCGCCTGCCGCCTGGGGGCGCATTACGCGGGCGGCGCCGCCGCCGCCGAGGAGTCGCTCTCGCGCTACGGGCGCTTCTTGGGAATCGCCTTCCAGATCGTCGATGACCTACTGGATCTGGAGGGGGACGAGGCCACGACCGGCAAGTCGCTGGGCACCGATCTGGCCCAACGGAAGCCGACGTTGCCCTTGATTCGACTTTGGGAACTTTCCGACGAAGCCCAGCGCGGCGAGCTCGTCGCGATCATCGAGCGCTCGGACCAACACCGCCGCGAGGCGCTGCTGCCCTGGTTCGAAAGCGCCGCGGCGCTCGAATACGCTCGGCAATCCGCCGCCGGATATGCTGAAAAAGCGCGCGCCGAGCTGGGCGCCTTGGCGCCCAGCCCAGCGCGAAACGTGTTGAAACAATTGACCGAGTTCGTGATCCAGCGAAGGGATTGAACGAACCCTCCGACCCTCCTACACCGGCACAGCAGGCGTTGCACTGGCCCTGCCAGGCTATCGGCGGGGGCGGCGCTTCATCCCCATGCCTTTCAACACATGGCGGATTTTGGCGAAAGACACTTCGATTCCACGGTCTGCAAGGGCGGCTCGCACGTCCCTCAACGAAACTGAATTGCTCATTGATCGGACGAGATCACCGATAGCGGCGGCCTCGGAATCAACAGTGGACGGAGAATCGGCTGACGCGGCATTGGGTCCCGAATTCGTGGGGACCGGCCTGCCTGTCGAATTCTTGAACTTGACTACGGATGCCAAGGGTGCCGAGATGTTGTGGGCCTTCAGATCGGTGGCGATCTGGTGGACCGAGGCCGTTGGGTGCTTGGACAGGTACTGGCGGATGATCTCGGCTTTGTTGGGGGCCGTTGATTGCTTCGCCATCGGCGATAATTTTCCCGTGTCCCTGGTCAATGGCCTGCGGTCACCAAGATAGACGGGTTCCTGCGATCCCGCAACCGACTCGGGCGGTATAATGTCGAAAAAGTCCGTTGAACCAAACGAGCCAGAAAGGTCTGCACGCGCGGCAGCAGTCTGAACAATCTACTCCTGCCCACCCATTCGTGTGATTCGTGTGATTCGTGAACTACTTCCTCCGTGAACGTAGCCGGTCTACGTTCCCAAGGCGCGTCGCAGTAGGTACTCCGCGGCGTCGCTTATGTCTGTCCTCGAATCACCCAGCGCGGCTTCCGCCGCAACCAAAACGGGAGACCTAGCCAGGCTAACGACAAAGGGCAGGAAGTGCTCCACGGATGGCGTGGCAATACCACGGATGAAGAACGAAATCGTAACCGTCGCGATCCCCCATGTCAGACTGATGGCAAAAAGTAACGCCCAGATGATACGCATGCTGATCTCCGTGAAAAGTGATCGATGTTGTCCTGCCGCAGCATCAGACGGATCGTTGATATGCGGGTCGGCCTGCTTGCCCTCATTCCTCGCCCACGGGCACTGCAATCATGTCGAGCGTGACCGCTCTGCCAGCTCGCCCCACGCCGCGAACCATCGCCTTGTTCGCGGCCGGCGGACACTGGGGATCGTAGTATTCGGGCCGCAACGTGTTGAGTTGGTTGCTGGCGTCGTCATCGGCCACGTAGTAGGTGGCCTTGGCCAGGCCTGGCCTGAAATATACACCCTCGGCCCGGCCGGCAGCACGGCGACGTGGGCCAGCCGCTCATTGGCCGCAAACAGGCCCCCGTCCATAAGCCTTGCGACAGGCAAGCCTGCCCCGGCTGGGGTCGCGGCGTCAATGGCGTCCATGGCGACCGATCCGTGTTTCAAGCTCGTTTCGACCATCGACACCGCCGGTTTTTCGCCGCCGGAGAATTCCCGCGCCAGGCGGAGGCGGACCGCAAGGGCGACGAGGTCGTCCGTAACGTAGACGTTTAGTTTGACGAGCCGATCGAAACCGCTCCCTGCCGCCCTCAACGCCCTTCGGAGGTTGTCCCGCCACTTCCCCGACCCGTGTCGCCGCGCCGTGCCCGGCGGTTCGGCGGAGCAGCAAGCCGACGCAACGCTCCGCATGGCGCTGGGCTGTCCGGCTAGATCAGTACCCCCAACCGATTTCGGTTGGTTTTATTCGGCGGCAGGCCACGCGCTTCCGCGCGATGCACGCCGCCGCCGAGGCGCCGGACCGCCAAGCCCTGGCAACTCTCTGCGACGTGCTCTTGGCGACGAATTCGCAAAAGAGCAAGCTGTCTTGCGCGAACGACCAGTGTAGAATCAAAGGCGGATGCGCACATTCTGTGAACGGAAGAAACGCGGGTTCTTTGCACGGAGAAAGCCATGTCGACAGTGAAAATCAAGGCCGACAAGTACGGGGAGGCGATTGCCCTCTTGCTCGGCATGGGGGGTGGGTTTCAGACTCGGTTCGAGCGCACATTAGTCGTCAACGCCAAGCAGCGACGTGCCCTCGAACAGGCGGAGTTGGTGGTGGCAAACGGGAGCGCACGAAAAACGAGGAAGGTCAGTGGCGAAAAGACAAAGTAAGGTGCAGACCCAACTGGCAGCCTCGCCGCGGACGCCGAGAAGGACTACGTCACCACGATTCAAATTTTCGCCAACCCCATCGAACCTACAAATCGTTTCTTCAGCCGCCTCAAGCGGATTCTAAAGACGGGCGGCAGTATCGAACAACAGGAAATCCTGATTTCTCGGATTGACTGTTGGCTGATGTAGAATTCCGCCCGCCGGGCCGATGATATCGGCAGCCAGGAACTCTCCTATGCCGAGGTCAAAGCCATCGCGTCGGGCAACCCGGCCGTGCTGACGCTCGCCGAGGCCGACGCCGAATTGCAACGGCTCACCCTACTCAAGAAAAACCATCCCGACGAACAATACGTAGCCCGCCGTAGCGTCCGTGACCTGCCAGCGACCATTGCCAACCTGTCCGAGCGGCTGGGCTAAGCTCACTACCGACGAGGCCACCGCCAACGTCCATGCCGACGACCCCATCGCCATCGGCGGCCGGACCTCCCCACGCGAAGACGTAGCCGAGATTCTCGGCGGCAAGCTCGATGCCCTGCCGATGGGTGTCCGCGAGACGACCCTACCGGGGCTTACGCTTCTTGATCTTGCGCTTTCGCGGCCGCTTATCACAAGATGCCACCGGCTTGCCCGGTTGGAGTTTCACGCTGGCAGCTAAAAAAGGCGGAGAGCGCCACCGTTTGTCGTTTTGTCGGACAACGCCGCCCGCCCCACGCCGCCGCCAGCGGCGGCGTGGGGCGGGCGGCGGCGGTCAACCGAGGGAGTAGATGGAGTACGAAGACGGACCTGTTCGCGTGTAGCGGACAACGTCACGGACCACCGGGCAAGCCGGAGGCATGGTCCGTTTCGGAGCCCTCACCCGTCGAAATAGCGCAAATCAAAACTTACGCTTTGGCGTTGTGCTGCATCCGCAATTCCCGCCAGACATCTACCTCGAAGGCGCGATCATCCGCCACTACACGCTTTCGCGGGATCACCAGGGGCCGCGTGCCGTCCTGAACGCCGTGGAGAGGGTGGCCGCCGCCTACGGCTCCGAATGTGTTCGCGTCCGGCAAGACCTCACCATCGCCGAATCCCAGCTTCGCGGCTACCAGGCCCGCCTGGGCAAGCCATTCCCGCACGACACCTACCTCGCCGAACTGACCGGCCTGCGCGACCAGCTCAAGGCCGGGCTGTCGGCCACGGCCCATGAATCCGGCAAAGAAGAAGGCCCGAGCGTTTCCGAACTGGCCAGCAAGATCAAGGCGATCAAGTCCTCCCAAAGCATCGAGGCCACGCCGCAGCGCGCCCGCCAGAAGCACTCGACGGCCGAAGAACCGATCACCGCCCGCATCCGCCGACGGCAGGAAACGATGCCCACGCCCGACCAGCCGGTTGCCGATGACGAAGGATTGGCAGAAGCGGCAACCGTGACGCCGGAGCCGAATTCATCCGCAAGGCCGATGACCTTCCAGGAACGCATCCTGCGTGAACGGAACGGTCAGACTGACGGGCACACACCGGAGTGAGCCTGCTTTTCGGCATTCGCAGATGAACTACCTGCCCCGGAGACCATCCGGGGCGGGACCAGATGCCCCAGTTCCCGCCCCCCAGGCCCTCAACGGCGGCGCGTTCCGCCCGCTCGGCGCGGGCTCTTCGCCGATTGGCAGGCAAGGTCGAGTGCCGCCCACGCCCGATCGGTGAAAAGCGACTTACTGGCGGTGATGATCTGTACCGTGAACAAAAACTCTTTTTGTCGAGACTCCTTCCATTCGGCGAGGTGGGCCATCATTTTTTCAATCGCGTCGAGAATCATCTGTCGGTGGTCTGCCGGGTCCGGGTCCTGTCCCGCTTGCGTTTCCTTGGGCCTGACGATCAAGCGGTAGATGTTCGTATCCTCCTCGTCGCCTTTCCAGACACCGACTGCGGTCTTGAAAATTGTGGCGCCGTTGCTCAGCTTCGTCTCCAAGAACTCCCTGAACTCCTTGACTGCGGAATGCGACCACACGGCCGCGGGAATGTAGAACTCGTACTGAATCGCCCTTTCACAGTGGTGCTGAAGCTC
>DATLQY010000707.1:0-3448 GCA_035534975.1 Pirellulales bacterium | reverse complement strand
AAGATTCCGAGGTCCTCGGCGCTGAACCCGGTTTGCTCGGCAAAGTGCGGATTGAAGAAGCCGTGGCCGCGATACAGTCCGTAGGGGACGATTGACTTGCGACCGATTTCGGTCGTCTTGCCGCCCTGGCCGGCGCCACTGTCGGTCAACACGACTTCGGTGTCTTTCGGATCGGTGATCGCGACTCGGGTGATCGCAACCTCGAGCGGCACGATTGGATCGATCGAGCGAGCGAAGGTAAGCTGGATTGGCCCGCGCACCTGCCCGGCGTTTACCTGGGTTGTCATCACCGCGCCGAAAGTACGAACGTCGTAGAAATTTTCGCACATCCAGCCACGGACCGCGTCGACGTCTTCCCGTTTCTGCTTGGTACCGCTCGACTTGAGATTCAGCGCGGTGTAGCCGCGCTGATGCAGTGTATTCAAGGCGATGCCCTTGTTCTGCACGTAAATCTTGAATCGCTCGTGATCTCCTCGCGTCGCGTCAATCCAATCACGTACCTTACGCTTGATCGATACGTCGGTCATCAAGCCCTGCATGGTTTCCGGGTCGACCCGGGGCAGATTGCCGGCGTCCGGGTCGCCGTTCGGGTTCCCATCGGTTACGTCGACCAGGAAGACGAAGTCGTGCCGTCGGGTGGGGTCGGTGAGAATCGAGTGGTTTGGGCTGAGCTGAGTTTCCGTAAGGGCTTCCACGTCTACTTTCTCCATTTTCTACCTATTCGGACAAGTGGCGCGCCGAGTTGCTGGCCCGCGCCGTGGCGGCCTTGGCATGGTGCTACCTCTGCTCCTCAGCAGGCTCGATCGGGCCGTCCGCGTCTTCGTCGTTCCTGACGATTGGCGCGAGTGAGCGGTTGCTTCGCGCGGCGGCGCGGTCCGCGGCGCGTTGATGGTAGTAGCCGAGGGCAAACATCCCTTGACTTGGCAGGTCGAGGACGAGCGGGAAGGTCGCGAGACCGCTGTCCTCGTTCAGGATATCCATGAGGCGATTTTGGAGCGCATAGTAGGCGCCCTGTCGCCGCGGGTCGCGTCGAAGCTTGCTTAGATGGGGTTGGGCGCCCTTGACCAAACGGCCGAATACCGAGGCCGGGGCGGACGACGCCGTGCCGTAGTAGCGGTCGACGATCGTCGCGTTCACGTCGCCCAGGGCAGCCCGTTGGGTGGCCTCCAGGACCGCCAGCAGTCGGCCGCAAAGATAGGCTGGTTTGCGATTGTTCTGGTCGAGGCCTACCAGTTCCGGATTTGTCGCCACGTCAGCTCCTTTTTCATTCACCATACGCGTGCTGAGGATGACCATTTTGATGAGGGCGGCCTGAGAACGGGTCACATGAACGGTCCGGTCGCCAAGCGTGGTGCCGGTTTGGCAGCGGTGGATCGCCGCCGTGAGTAGATTCAACGGCAGAGGACTGCCTGCTAATGCCAGGCGGAGGATTGATTTTGTGACCTCGGGCCTTACGTCCTTGAGCTCGCGGACCGTCGCACCGGCCAGCACCAGCAGCTTCATCGGCGGACTGCCCGCGCCATCCAGGCCGACAATCCTTTGAAGCGCGAAATAGCGGTGCAGGTTCCCCTTGACGTGCTCCACTGTCGTATCGAGCCAATCACGGACGACAACCCGCGCCCCGCTTGCCGAAAGAGCGGCGGCGTAGAAAGGAGTCGCGTCCAGGTCGGCCGCCATCTCCTGGCCGGAGCGTGGCGACCCGAGGAGGGTTCCCACCTGTTCGGGCTGCGGATCCTCAAGGAAGCCGGCGACCGAAAATCCGGGTATGAGCTCGCGCGTCCAGAACATGTAGGCGAGCGGGCCGATTCTCAGGCTCGTATTTCGATCTTCCAGCAGGGCGTTTGCCGCCTTGCCAAACTTCTCGCCACAGTCCGCGCAGGTTGGCGCGATCAGCGATGCTTCGAGACCGTAAGATTCGAAAGCCTGGGCGTTAGCAGAGATCAGAGCCAGGCCGGAGGTCTGCCCCCCGGGGATGCCTTTCCATTTGTAAGTCAGGCGTTCCATGGGCGGACGATGCTGGCCGCAGACCAAGCATTGCATCGTCGGCGCGGGTGGCTCGGGCACTGTCTCGCCAGCGTTGTCCGTCTCGCCGGCCGAGCGGCGTGCCCAAAAGGCACGCACGGCTGGCCGGTCGATCGGGAGCACCTCTCCGACCCGGAAGGTAACCGTCATGCTGGGGTCGAAGTCGGCGGGCAGATTGTTGCCGAGGTCCGCTCCGTCATCAAGGAAAGACAGAACCACCGCGACGGTCCGATCGTGCGTCTCTGCCGCGCAGACGCGGACGAGTTCAACGAATGCCTGATGGGCGTCGGATGCTCGCTGCGCTTTTTCGGGCTCTCGTGCGAGGCCCAGGGCATATTCGCCATTGTCAGCCAATAACTTGGCGCTAATTGCCGACGATCGTCCCACGTGCGGCGCAAGGGTCGGCTTACCGCGTTTGGCGCGTCCGGTGTTGCCCTGCGCCTGATCGATGATCGCGACGAAGTGACCATCCTCATCGAGGTCGATTACGTAGCGTACGGGCGTTTCCAGGTAGCCGGAGGGCGCCATGTTCGGGATGCGCCCGGCCTCGGCGTACTCAGTCAGTCGCTTGAGGAGCATCCCTTCATCCTCCTTCCGTGTAAAGGTGACCGGGCACCCGCAGGATGCCGCGGTCGAGCGTGGCATCGAAAAATCGCGGTTGCGCCTGGCCGGCCGTGTCCGGGGCATAGCTGAGATCGAAGAGCATTGGGCCGAGCTCCCCGTCGATAGAATCGAGAGGGTGTTCGCGGCCATCGGGCTGCGCGAAGTCCGCCGCGAATTCGCGGCAGCCCAGGTAAGGACGGGCAAAGCATCGTCCGTTGGCGACCCGGCGCTGGAACTGGTCGCGGTACTTTGCCAGATCGTCGGTCGCGTGCGAGCGTAGGCTCAGGTTAGCGCGGATCAGGTAGGCCACGTCGCGCAGTGCCAGGGTGTGGCGTTGGGCGCGGTCTTCGTCGGCGTAGAAGCCGCCACCGTTTTTTGCCCAGTCACGGGCCGATCGCTCGGAAGCGCGACTGTTCACCTCGTTGCGTTGAATCGAAAAATATCGAATCGGCCGAAGCACCCAGATCTCTTCGACCCGCCAGCTTACCTCCGGTTTCCAGAAAATTGCTTCGAGGATGCCGCGCGCCGCCGAGGGGGTCATCACCGAGTAGCTCACCCGCTCGACTTTCATTTCGGGGCGCGTGAAACAGGCAAAATCGCCCCAAACCTTGACCGCCAGTGGACCCCATTCGCTCATGTTTTCTCCTATTCTTACTATTCAGTAATGACCAGACGCGCCAGGTCGACTTTGCCGGCTCCGATTCCCCGAGCGTTGTCGTATGCGCCGTGCCACTCCCAGAGTCCTGGCCGTACCTCGGAGACGAGTCCGTCGCCGGCGAATCGGCCCAGTGCGGCACTACGCACGTTCACGATGTACGGCTGT
>DATLQY010000706.1:0-19992 GCA_035534975.1 Pirellulales bacterium | reverse complement strand
CTCACCGGCCCGCGACCCGCTCGTTGCGGGTAGCCCGCCCCGGCGCTCGGTCTGCGCGCCGGCGGCGCGCTTTCCATCCTAACGCGGACCGCCTCCGAAAAACAGGAGACCAGCGCCATGTGGTGTACCTCATTCTTTGCTTCACTGAACCGGAGTGCCGGGCCCGGCCCCGACCAGCCCGAGCGGAAATCGCGCCGCCGCCCCTTCAAGCGCCGCCGGCTGGCGTTCGACGGCCTGGAAGACCGGCGCTTGCTGTCGGCCGGCACCGTCGCGCCGTCCGGCCCCGAATTCATGGTCAACACCACGACGACGGGCGAGCAGCAAACACAGCCCTTTTACCTTGCCGGTAGTATTGGCCGAGCGGTGGCCATGGACGGCAAGGGCAACTCGGTCGCCGTCTGGGCCAGCCAGCAGTTCAATTCAAGCGGCCAGTATACCGGCAACTGGAACGTGATGTTCCAGCTTTACACCAAGACCTACGACAGCACCATCAGCAACTACGACCTCCAGAAAGAGGGAGGCGAAACCACCGTCGCCACCAGCTCCAGGCCAAGTTACAGTGGTTACAGCAACGGGCCAATCGTCATGGTCGCCAGGGCGCCAACGTCGGGCGACTTTTCCGTCGTTTGGGAAACGGACGCGCTCAATAAGTTTGGCTCTAACGTCCAATCGACGCACGCCGAGCTTTTCAGCGCGAACGGCACCCCCCTAACTGCCGCCATGCTGGTCGGCGGCAGCGGCGACAACACACCCCGGTCGGTCGCCATGGACGACAACGGTTTCGACGTGCTCTATGACACGCCCAATTCGAATGGACTACCAGTCTATGGCGTGCAGCGGTACAGCTCTTCCGGGGCGGCCGAGGGACGCCCCATCAGCGTAGCCAAAACCACCGGTGGCGACTTCTTCGCTTCGATCGCCATGGACGCCACCGGCGATTTCGTCGTCGATTGGGACAATGTGACAGGCACGTCTCCAAATTGGGTCTACACCATCAACGCCCAACGTTACAGCAGCGCGGGCAAAGCGGTTGGAAGCGCGATCCAGGTGAACCAGGACACGACGCAAGAGCAGACAGCCAGCGACGTGGGGATGGATGCCGCCGGCGATTTCGTCGTCACTTGGAACGGCGTCGTCCAGAACGTGTCGGGTTCAAATCAGAGTGGCGGCGCGATCTGGGTCAGGACCGTTTCCTCAAGCGGCGTACTGGGAAACCAAGTTGAGGTTGTGACGCCGACCGCCCATTTGGACAGCACGCTCAAGCAATGGGTGATCGACAGCAGTGCAGGGAATCCGGCGGTTGCAGTCCAGCCCGGCGGCGCATTCGACCTTGCTTATGTCTTCCAGTCGCAAACGGCTAACGACACGACAGGTCAAATCACTTCCGCCGCCAACATCGATGGCGACACGTTCGACGCCGCGGGTAATTCGCTGCAGACGGCATTTCAGGTCAACGACACGACCACCACCAACAACGGCTTCCCCTCCGCGGCGGTCGACGGGGCGGGCGAGTTGGTGATCGTCTGGAACGCCAACCTGGTCGGCGCCGTCAGCGGCGACACGGGCGACGTCTTCGGGCAGTTTTACGCCCGCCCGCCCGCGCCGGCGACGACGGCCAGTTCGTCGGCCGCACCATCCTCCTCGCCCGGCGGTTCATCGCCCGGCGGTTCATCGCCCGGCGGTTCATCGACCGGCGGTTCATCGACCGCCGCCAGCGACGCGGCGTGGGCCGCCTACGAGTACCCGCTGGTCGACGACGGCACGCTCGTTGCACTGGCACGGCGCAGGAGGTGATTCACGCCATCGCCGACAATGCCTGGCCTGGGTTCCCACGGCGCGCCGCCGCGCCGTGGGGACCCACGGTTGCCCGGATTTTTTCATGGTCCCGTAGCTGGCTTGGCAATCGTCCAGAGGCGTCGGCACGTTCAGCCTGACGCTGAACAACACGGCCAAACATCACGCGCCGCAGCAGCAGACGATCACGGTCAGCGACGGCACGATTACCAGCAGCATCGTCGTGACGGTGAACTGATTGGCGAATCGTGGTACGGTTCGACCGCTCAGGCTACCGCCTGAGCGGTCGAACCGCGGGAGAGGTTGGTTCAAGCGAAATTCCGCGCCGAATGGGAAAGCAAAGGGGACATTCTAGGGACATTAGGCGGCTTGATCCACCCGGAATATGGGCTGCCATGCGCATTGGCGGCCGCCTCTTCCTCTATTTGCCGCCCGATTTCCCGACAAACCGTTTTGGATTGGGAAAAAATGCTCCCAAAGCGGCTATTAGATATAGATAAATAGAAGCACGAATTCGCGCCTCAAGCCACATCGGGCCATGACTTCGCCGGCAAGACCTCTGGACTCATTGGCGGCCACGGGCTCGTTCGACCAGATCAACGATCTCTGCCGGTCTTTTTCCGAAGAAGGGTCCGATCGCGGCCGGTTGTCGATCGAAGATTACTTGCGGCAGGTCGCCGACGCCGCCAAGCCCACGCTCGTGCGCAACCTGTTGCACCTCGACATCGAACGTCGCCGCGCGCTCGGCGAGTCGCCCTGCGCCGACGAGTATCTCCACCGGCTTCCAGACTTCACAGACCTGGTCCGGCACGTTTTCCTGGAATCCAGCTCGCTGTCGACCGGCACTCGTTCCAAGGCCGCGGCGCAGGTCGGCACCTGGGACGCTCCTTCGCCGGCGCCGGCCCCGGCAGCCAACCGGCTGGGTGAGTACGAGCTCCGCCGCGAGCTGGGGCGCGGCGGCATGGGAACCGTCTATGAGGCCATCCACCTGCGACGCGGCGACCGCGTGGCACTCAAAACTCTGCCGACCGTCGACGGAGCGCGCCTGCACCGCTTCAAACGCGAATTCCGCTCGCTGGCCGACGTCAACCATCCCAACCTGATCGGTTTGGGAACGCTCGAATCCGACGGTGGCCATTGGTTCTTCACCATGGACCTGATCGACGGCACCGACTTCCTCTCCTACGTGCGACCCCAAGGAACGCTCGACGAAGCGCGACTTCGCGCGGCCCTGGGGCAGCTCGTCGCGGCGGTGATGGCTTTGCACGGCCACCACATCATCCACCGCGACTTGAAGCCTTCGAACGTGATGGTCGACCACGACGGTCGGGTGCTGGTGCTCGACTTCGGCCTGGTGATGGAATTGGATGACATGGGGGGGCCGACCGCGAGCGGGCGGGTCGAGGGCACGCCGCGCTACATGGCGCCCGAACAAGCGGCCGGAGAGCGGGTCGGCTCCGCGGCCGATTGGTACGCCGTGGGCGTGATGCTCTACGAGACACTGGCTGGGAAGCCCCCCTTCCAGGGACCGTTGTTGAAGATGCTACAAGACAAGCAGCAACTCGATCCAGCACCGATTTCCCCGGTGGCGGGCTTGCCCGGAGATCTGGCCGAACTGGCAATGCGGTTGCTGAACCGCGATCCCGAACAGCGGCCCGATGCGCGCCAGATCGCGAAGACGATTTCATTGCGGACGACCGGTGCCGTGTCCGCCGCCCGATCGCCGGGGTCGCTGCTGGTGGGACGGACGGCACAATTGCAAGCTTTGGCCGCCGCCTACGAGACGGTCATCGCCGACCGCCGGCCCGGCACCGTGTTCATCGGCGGCCGATCGGGCGAGGGCAAGACGTCGCTGGCCGAACATTTCTTGGAAAGGTTGCGCCGGCGGCAGGCCCCCCCGACCATCCTCTCGGGTCGCTGCTACGATCGCGAGTCGGTCCCCTTCAAGGCGCTCGACGCGCTGATCGACGCCCTGAGCGGCCACCTGCGGTCGCTCGATCCGGTCGAAGCGGCGCTGTTGATGCCCGACGACGTCAGCATCTTCGCGCGGGTCTTTCCCGTGTTGCAGCGCGTCGAGGTGCTGGCGCAGGCGCCTCGCGCGCGGACGGCGGAGCTTGACGAGCAGCAGATGCGAACGCGGGCCTTTGCCGCGCTGCGGCTTTTGATGCTGCGTCTCAGTGATCGTGCGCCGATGATCATGTTCGTTGACGACTTGCAATGGGGCGATGCTGGCAGTGCCGAAGTGCTGTTCGAGGTGCTCAGGCCCCCCGATCCGCCCGCGATCATGCTGCTGGCTGGTTTCCGCAGCGACGAATGGGACAGTAGCCCGTTCCGGCTGGAATGGGTCGAGCGCCAGAAGAAGCTGGGCGTCACGATCCCCCATCGCGACGTGACCGTCTCGCCGCTTTCGCCGGAAGAGTGCCTGGAATTGGTGGTTTCGATGTTGGGTCGCGACGACGAGGTCATCCGCCGCCGCGCGGCGGAGATTCATGGCGAGACGGGGGGCAATCCATTCTTGCTGACCGAGCTGGTTAGTTGCTTCGACCCGGATTCCGATTCGTTCCGGCCGCTGCCGATGCACGAGGCCATTGCGCAGAAGCTCACGCGGCTGCCGCGGGGGGCCGCGCACCTCCTGGACATCGTCGCCGTGTCGGGACAAGCGCTTTCGCTCGACGACGTGTCGAAGACGGCGGGCTACGAGTCGCCGGCCATCTCGACGATCACGCACATGCGGACCGAACGCCTGCTGCGGCTGATCGGCGCGGCCGACGAACCGCTGGTCGATACCTATCACGACAGGATTCGTGAATCGGTCTTAGGTCAAATGCGGCATGACGCGCGCCGCGGTCTGCACTTGGCGCTGGCGGAAACGATCGAAAAGAGCGTCGGGGCCTTGACTGACGAGCCGGTTGCCGCGCCGCCGGGCGGACCGTCGGGTGAGGCCGAGGCGCGGTTGACGCCGCGCGTGTACGATCTGGCGTACCATTTCGACGCGGCGGGGGCGAGCAGAAAGGCGGCACACTATGCGCTGGCGGCCGCGGATCAGGCGCGGCGTCAATTCTCGTTGGAAGTCGCGGCGGAACAATACACGATCGCCAAGCGGAATACCGCGGACGATGCGGCGGCCACCCGTTTCCGCATCGCCGAGGGCTGCGGTGAGACGCTCATGCTACTGGGGCGCTACGACGATGCCAACGAGCAGCTCACGGGGGCGATTGAGCTCGTCGACGATGCCGAGAGCAAAGCGCGGATCGAGGCGCTGCAGGGTGAAATCGCCTTTAAACAAGGAGCGATCGACAAGAGTACCTCCTTCTACGAACAAGGTCTACGACGATTGGACAACTGGGTGCCCAGCACCCGGTTTGGCCTCGTGTATGGAATTCTGCGTGAATCGGCGATTCAGTGCGGACACAGCGTTTTTCCAGCGCGTTTGCACCGGCGACCGCCCACTGGCCGGCGCGAGCTCGTCGTTCGCTGCTTGGCACGCGCCACCAGTTCCTACGTCTTTCAGAACACTCTCAAGCTAATGTGGGCTGGCTTGGCAGGATTGAACCGCGCCGAGTTGCTGCCGCCGTCAACGCACTTGGCCTTCAGTTATGGGGTCCATGCCTGCTTCATGGCGATGCTGGGCTGGCAGGCCCGAGCGCCCTGGTACGGCGACCGCGCCATGGCGCTGAGCCGCGAGTTCGACGACCTCCTGGTACGCGGCCAAAGTTGCAATTACCCTGGGATCGGCCTTTACGCCGCGGCGCGCTACGAAGAGGGCCTGGCTCGGCTGAACGAGGCGCTGGCCGCCTTCGACAAGGCCGGCGATTTGTGGGAGCTCCACATCGCCCATTTCCACCAGGGCTGTTGCCATTACGGCTTGGGCAACCTCGCCGAGGCGGTGGCCGAAGCACGCTGGACATTTGCCTCGAGTACTCGCATTGGCGATTCGAGGACGCTGTGCTCCAGTTGGCTCTGGGCGCGTGCCATGCGCGGCAACATTCCCTTTGAGGAGCTCAGGAGCTGCTACCCGCGCCGGCCGGACGACATCATGTCCACGGTCCACGGCGTGCTGGCGGAGGGTTACTGGCACTCGTTCCACGGCCGTAGCGAGGAGGCGCTCGGGGCCTACGAGCGCGCCTCCGAAATGGTTTGGAAGAGCCTCTGCGTGAACTCCCATACGATCCTGGTGTTGCCGATGCTGGCCGCGGGTTTACGCCTGCACGCCGACGTGCTGCAGCCCAAGGACGCGAAACGAAGCGAGAGACTGCGCCGGCGCGCGTACCGGCTGGCAAAGTGGGCGGCGAGGATTTCGCGTCTCATCCCCGCGGCGTACCCGATTTCGCTCCGTGAACTAAGCCTGATTCTCGCGGCAAGGGGAAAGACGAAGCAGGCCCTGCGCATCGCGGACAAAAGCTGCGCCGTGGCCCAGCGGCAGAAAGCCAGTTACGAGTACGCTCAGAGCCTGCTCGTCCGAGGAAAACTGGCTCTGGCCTTGCGACTTCCCGGCGCTCAAGATCAAATCGCCCAGGCCCAAGCCGCGTTGCGAGACATCGAAGGGGCGCTCCTCACGTGATGTTCCGAACGCTTCGAAGAATGACTGGAATTCGCTCTCATCCCATTCGCCGCATGGCGGCGCCGCTGGCGGCCTTGGCCATCGTCGGCGGGCTGTTCGTTGTCAGCCAACGTCCGCGGCTCTCCCATGACGAAGCCGTCGCAATGGCGCGCCGCTTCGCCTTCGAAAAACAGCCGTTGCCGGAAGTCGACGGCTATCGTCATCAAGAAGTGCGTGAGGTGCATCCCAGCCTCATGCATCTCTCGGCGCAGATTTCGTTCGTCGGCGCCGCGGTCGCCTTGGGCGATCTCGACGGCGACGGGCTACCCAACGACCTGATTCACGTCGACCCGCGGAACGATCAGGTCGTCGTCACCCCCGCGCCCGGAAGCGGCGATCGTTACCCGCTGTTCACCCTCGACGCGTCGCCGCTCGCGTTCGATGCCGCCACGACGGCGCCAATGGGGTCGCTGATCGGCGATTTCGACGAAGACGGTTTGGCTGATGTGCTGGTGTACTACTGGGGGCGGTCGCCCGTGCTGTTTTTCCGCGGCCCGGCCGGTGCGCCCAGCGACTCGCCAACCGAGGCCGCGCCGAATCGCGAGGATTTCACACCCGTCGAGTTGGTCGCCCCGCCCCGCCGCTGGAACACCAGCGCCTGCACGCAGGCCGACCTCGACGGCGACGGGCACATCGACCTGGTCGTGGGCAACAACTTCGCCGACGACTCCAGAATTCTCGACGCCAAGGCGCCGGGACGCGCGGAAATGCCCGAGTCGTTTTCGCGCGCGTTCAATGGCGGACGTAGCCGACTCTTTCTGTGGGGAAGCGATGCCCAAGGGGCCGCTCGCGCCGGCTTTCGTGAGGTCGAGGGCGTGCTGGCCGACGAAGTGGCCGGCGGCTGGACGTTGGCCGTCGGGGCCGCCGACCTCGACGGCGACTTGCTGCCCGAAATCTATTTGGTGCAGGACTGGGGCCCCGACCGGCTGCTGCACAATCGATCGCAAGCGGGGCAATTGCGCTTCGAGCTATTGCACGGCGAGCGAACGTTCACGACCCCAAGCTCGAAGGTCGTGGGTTGCGACTCGTTCAACGGCATGGGCATCGACTTCGGCGACTTGAACGGCGACGGCCGGCCGGACATCTTCGTCAGCAACATCACCTCCGCCTACGGGCTGCACGAAAGCAATTTCTTGTTTCTCAGCACCGGCCAGACCGAGCGGATGCGTTCGGGCGTGGCGCCCTACCGCGATGCCAGCGAGGCCTGGGGCGTGTCGCGCAGCGGCTGGGCCTGGGAAGCTCGGCTCGCCGATTTCGACAACGACGGCACGCTCGAAGCGTTGCAAGCGACGGGTTATGCCAAGGGCACGATCGACCGTTGGGCCGACTATCACGAGACGGCGTTGGCCAACGACCAGTTGCTTCGCGACCCGCGCGTGTGGCCCCGCGTGCAACCGGGCGACAATGTCGCCGGCAGCGACGTCAACCCGTTTTACGTCCGCGCCGCCGACGGCCGCTATTACGATCTGGCCCGCGAGCTAGGCCTGGCCGAAGCCATGAACAGCCGCGGCATCGCCACGGCCGACGTCGACGGCGACGGTTTGCTCGACTTCGCCGTCGCCAACCAGTGGGGCCCCTCGTTCTTATTCCGCAACCGGGCGCCAAGCCCCGGCCGGTTCTTGGGCCTCGCGTTGCGGCTCCCGGTTGGCGACACCGACCGTCCGTTTTCCGTCAGCCCGGGCCATCCGAACGCCCGCCGCGACGGGCCTTCGCGGCCCGCGCTGGGCGCCGCGGCCGAGGTCCACTTGTCCGACGGCCGCCGCCTGGTCGGGCAGGTCGACGGCGGCAACGGACATTCGGGCAAACGGGCCCCCGAGCTGCACTTCGGCTTGGGCGCCGCTGAAGTCTCCGAGCCGCTGCGAGTCGACCTCCGTTGGCGCGGCGTCAAGGGCGACATCCGGGAAAAGACCCTGCACCTGCCGCCCGGCTGGCACACGGTCCTGCTGGGAGGTGCTACCCATGAGTGAGCGAACCTATTACTCCGCCGACCATCTGGCGGCGTTGCGACGTTTTTCCGTGGCGATCACGGCGCTGACGGTCCTGGGTCACGCCGTTCTGGGCTTCGAGCAATCGTACGTCCAGCCGTTGGTGGCGCTGGTGGCCGCCTACGCGGTGCAGCTCGCGCTCGAGTGGGTCGACGCCGTCAGCAATGGCCGGCCCCCGCGTTTCGCCGGCTCGTGGGGCGCGCTTGTCGAGTTTCTGCTGCCGGCCCATATCACCGCCCTGGCGATCGCCATGCTGCTTTACTTCAACGATCGGTTGTGGCTGGTCGCCTTTTCCACCGCCGTGGCCATCGCCTCGAAAGCCGTGTTTCGCGTGCCCGTTGGCGACCGAACGCGTCACTTTCTCAATCCTTCGAATTTCGGCATCTGTGCCACGCTGCTCGTCTTTCCTTACGACGTGGGCCTTGTGCTGCCCTGGCAATTCAGCGAGAACATCGGCGGCGCCGTCGATTGGGTGTTACCAGCGCTGATATTCGCCTTGGGGACCTACATCAACGGCTGCTTTACCAAGCGGATGCCGCTGGTGGCGGCTTGGTTGGCGGGTTTCGTGATTCAAGCCGTCGTGCGTAGCTACCTTTTAGACGCGCCCCTCTTCCCCAGGTTGGCTCCGTTGACGGGTGTCGCGTTTGTGCTCTTCACTTTCTACATGGTTCCCGATCCGGCCACGACGCCGCGCGGGCTGGGGGGCCAAGTGGTTTTCGGCACCGCGGTCGCCGTTGCGTACGCGGTGCTCACGGCGCTGCACATCCCCTTCGGTTTGTTCTTTGCGCTCACGATCGTCTGCGCGTTGCGGGGGCTAGGCCTGCTCGCCCAGTCGCTCGCCGCCAGCCGTCGGCCATGCGCGCCGGAAGAACTGGCGATAAGCTGCTGAGAGGCTGTCCGAGTACCCGGCGGCGGCCGGAGACAGCACAAGCGAATGTCCAAATGCCTCGTTTCAGGCCGGGTGAGGTATAACCCTGGGAAGGTATAATCGCGAAAAAAAAAGCGCATCGCGATGATACATTGCGCTCGGAATCGATGCTCGCGAAGCACCCTGCCATAATGGCAGTCGCGGCGATTCGCCAAAGGACGTCGTCACAGCTTCAACTCGCGAATCGTAGCCCCAAGCGACCCCCTTGTCACTCCGTTTTACGGTGAGCCATTAAACCGGTTTGCCTGCGAATCGGGGATGCCTATAACCCCCATCTGTTGCCGACCGACTCGCGACGGCTATGATCGAGTGGTGATCTGCGCCCGATGAACAGGAAACCGTCATGACCCTCACCGAAATTTTGCCCGCGGTTCGTCAATTATGTCCCGAAGGCGTACAACTCATTCGGTGCGGCAAACGCAGTTTCAGGCTGGTCGCTTTGAGATGGTCGCTTCTCGCGTACCTTGTGCTTTCGTCCAATTGGGCCGACGCGGCGGTGGTGAAAGGCCGCGTGGTTGATTCCGCTGGACAGCGGGTGGCCAATGCCGAAATCCGCATCTGGCGCAAAACACGACCCGCCAATGTTCCCATCGGCCAGAACGAGCCGCTCACGTTCGACGGAACTCCCCTGCGCACCGACGCGGCCGGGCGGTTCGCCACTCCCGATGTCGCCAACCTCGGACAGGCCGTTCGTGTTGTCACTTTGGCCGAAGGCATGCTGGCCGCTCGCAGCGATTGGGTCGTCACCGGCGAACAAACGGTCGTTGTGCCCGACATGATTCCGCGCCGCCTTCGATCCGTGGAAGGCCGGGTTACTGGTGCGGGTGTTGGCGTCGAACGACTCCGCGCTTTGGGAACTGGTGGGTTATTGGCGGCCAAATTGATCACGATCGGATCGATCACGGCTGACCCCCAACGAAGGCCATGAAATTCCAGCATTGCTTGGTGGAATTTCATGGTGTATGATCAGCATCATGATTGATCGTAAGACCGACATCCGCCTGGTGCGCACCGCGCTGCGGCGAAGCCGGATCGTGGCGCTGCTGGGGCCGCGTCAATGCGGCAAGACGACCTTGGCGCGGCAGTTCGTTCCCGCGGATTCCGCCAATTACTTCGACCTGGAAGAGCCTCGAAGCGTCGCCCGGCTGAGCGAACCGGAGACGGCGCTCCGCCCGCTCAAGGGACTCGTGGTCATCGATGAAATCCAACGCCGCCCCGAATTGTTTCCGCTGCTGCGCGTCCTGGCGGATCGAAAGCCGCTGGCCGCTCGGTTCCTGATTCTGGGCAGCGCCGCGCCCGATCTGCTCAGTCAATCATCGGAAACCCTGGCGGGACGCCTCGAAACCGTTCTGTTGGAAGGCTTTCGCTTGCAGGACCTGGGGCCCCGCGCTCAAGGCCGGCATTGGGTGCGCGGCGGGTTCCCGCTGGCCTACACTGCCAGAAGCGAAAGCGATTCCGTCGCCTGGCGGCGCCAGTTCCTGCAGACCTTTTTGGAACGCGACATCCCGCAACTGGGCATCCAGGTTCCGGCCGCCGCTCTGCGGCGCTTTTGGAACATGCTGGCCCACTATCACGCCCAGATCTGGAACGGCGCCGAGCTGGCTCGCGCGCTCGCCGTCAGTGAATCGACCGTGCGCCGTTACCTCGATCTCTTGACGGGTGTCTTCATGATTCGGCAACTGCAGCCGTGGTTCGAAAATCTAAGCAAGCGGCAGGTCAAAGCGCCCAAGGTGTACGTTCGCGACAGTGGCCTCCTGCACGTGCTCTTAGGCACCGCCAACCAGAGGGATTTGGAGCTGCACCCCAAGCTCGGCGCCTCGTGGGAAGGCTACGCTGTCGAAGAAGTGCTCAAGGCCCTGTGTCCAGACGAAGCCTATTATTGGGCCACGCACCAGGGGGCCGAAATCGACCTGGTGCTTTTCAAGCACGGCCGGCGCCTGGGAGTTGAATGCAAGCGAATGGACGCGCCCACCCTCACGCCCTCGATGCGTATCGTCATGAGCGACCTGAAGCTCGATCGACTCGTGGTGGTCTATCCGGGTACACGTGGATACGCGCTGGCCGACGGCGTGGAAGTCGTTCCTCTGGCTGAATTGGCCGACGTCGGCGAGGGTACCGCAAGCCTATTCAAGAAACGGCGCCAATAAGGGCGAGTTTCGCACGGCCGCGAGGAACGCAACCTCGATTGCGGCGTACGAGCGCGCGGTCAGAACGCGACATGCGCTGGCTGGGCGGTTCTCTGTAAGGTAGAATCAACTCATGGGTGTGACTCGACGCAACGTCTCGGTAGTCCGACCGGCCCGCATTTATTGGGGGGCTGACGTGCCCCTGCGCGTGATCCGCCGCTTCGCGCGCCAAGTGGCCGAGCGTTTCCAACCCGAAAAGATCATCCTGTTCGGTTCCCACGCATATGGGACACCGCATGCCGACAGCGATGTCGACATTCTCGTCGTCATGCCGGCAAGCAACCAGCACGACAAGGCCGCGCGCATTCGCTGGGAGATCCCCGCGCCCTTTCCCATGGACCTCATCGTTCGAACGCCGAAGAATTTGGCCTGGCGACTCGCCGAGCGGGAGTCGTTTCACACCGAGATCGCGACCAAGGGCAAGGTTCTGTATGAAAAGAGCGACTCGCACATGGGTACGCAAAGCCGAAAGCGACTACCGCCTGGTCGTGGAAATCGCTCGCGGAAACAAGCCGTTTCACGATGAAGTGTGCTTTCACTGCCAGCAGTCCGCCGAGAAGTACCTGAAAGCACTTCTGGAGGAACTCGGCCAAGGGATCCCCAAGACCCATGACTTGAATGCTCTGCTGGCTTTGTTGCTCCCTCATCATTCCACGCTGCTACCGATTCGACGTGGCCTCGGGTTCCTGACTGGTTTCGCGGTCGATGTGCGCTATCCCGGTGACAATGCGACGAAGCGCCAAGGCATCTCCGCAAGGCGTTGGGCCAGCCGTGTGCGCGATGTTTGCCGCGCCCTACTCGGGCTTCGCCCTCCGCGCCGACGTCGGCCCACGTCATGATGGAACGCCTTCGTGGCTTCCAATCGTGATCGTTCAGCGGCCCACGCCCCTCGAGTGCGACGCCGATTGGCCTGCCCCACGTTGACCGCACGGGCGGTAGCCGCTAACATCAAAGTTGGTTTACATGTTAGTTCACCCGCCCCGCCGAGCTGCCCCCACCGCCCGCCCAGGGGGTCCAGAATGCACAAGCCTTTTCTCAGCCCTGCGCTCATCATACGCCAAGCGAGCATTGCGGCGCGGGTCGTGGGATTGTTGCTGGCGTCGGCGCTTTGGCCAATCTCGTGGGCTGCCGGCGACGAACAACTCGTGCTCCAGCCGACCGAGTTGAAATTCGAAGACGCCTACGCACGTCGACAAATGCTCGTCAGCGTGTCGGATCGCGACGTTACCGCGGATTGCCGGTACGAAAGCTCAAATTCCGAAGTGGTTGCCGTCGACGAAGGAGGTTATGTCGTTCCGGTGGGTCCCGGCACCGCGGTCGTGACCGTCCGCCTAGGTGAGCGGCGCGTCGCGGTCCCCGCGACCGTGCTGGCTTACGACTCGGGCCGTAGAATTGATTTTACGAACGAGATCGAACCGCTGCTTTCCCGCTTCGGTTGCAACTCGGGCGGTTGTCACGGTAAAGCCAGCGGCCAGAACGGTTTCAAGCTTTCTCTGTTCGGTTTCGATCCGACGTTCGACTACGACGCCATCGTCCTGGCCGCCCGAGGACGCCGCGTATTTCCGGCCGCTCCGCAGCGGAGCCTGATGCTGCTCAAGGCGACGGCGTCGGTGCCGCACGGCGGCGGTCGACGATTCGAACGAACGGGCGAACCGTACCAACTGCTCGCGAGGTGGATCGAGCAAGGAATGCCGCGATCGGCGATCGACGCGCCCCGGATTGCCCGGCTAACGGTCGAGCCGCCCAGCCGCCTGATGCAAGCGGGTGAATGCCAGCAATTGGCAGTCACGGCGGAATACGGCGACGGCAGCCGCCGCGACGTGACCCGAGAAGCGCAGTACGCCGGCAATCTCGACGTCGTCGCGGCCGTCGACGATCGCGGATTGGTAAGGTGTGGCCAACACACGGGCGAAGCCGCCGTCATGGCCCGCTACATGGGTCAGGTGGCCGTGTTTCGCGCCACGGTCCCACATGGTGGTTCCGCGCCGCTGGGCCCTTCGCCCACGGGCGAACTGGCGTTCAACGAGCGGAACTACATCGATTGCCTCGTCTTGGCCCGCTGGCGGCAACTTGGCCTGCGGCCGTCGCCGCCGGCCAACGATGCCACGTTCCTGCGACGAGTGACGCTCGACCTCTGCGGCCGATTGCCAACGGTGGCCGAAGCGAGGGCGTTCCTTGCCGAACCATCGCCGTCGAAACGCGACCAACTCGTCGATCGGCTCTTGGCCTCGCCCGACTACCCGGCCTTTTTCGCGCTGCGCTGGGGGAGCATCCTGCGGAATTCGCGTCTGGCGGGGGCGGATCAGGCGGCCTACGCTTTTCACGATTGGATCAAGTCGATGATTGCCCGCAACCGCCCCTACGATGAGTTCGTGCGCGGCGTCGTCGCGGCGGCCGGCGAATGGCAAGACGCGCCGGCCATCAACTGGTTCTGGCAGATGCGCGACGACCAGTTGCACCAGCCGACGGCCGACACCGCGCAGGTGTTTCTGGGCATTCGGCTGCAATGTGCCCGCTGCCATCATCATCCCTACGAGCGCTGGGGGCAGGACGACTATTTCGGTCTGGCGGGCTTCTTCACGCGGTTGGGCCGCAAGAGCTTCGGCGAGCCGCCGCCCTACTTTTCGGCCCCGACGGTGACCACGGGGGAGCGCGACCCGCTGACGGGCCGCGTGCCGGAACCGAAATACCCCGACGGCGCAACGGCGAAGTTCTCGCCCGACGAAGACCCTCGCCACGCCCTGGTCGACTGGATGGCGGAACCGGAAAATCCGTACTTCGCCAAGGCCCTGGTCAATCGTCTATGGGGCCACTTCCTCGGGCGCGGGCTGGTCGAGCCGGTCGACGACCTGCGAGACACGAATCCGCCGTCGAACCCTGAGCTCTTGGCTGCTATGGCCGAGGATTTCGTCACACACAAGTTCGACGTCAAGCACGTTATTCGCACGATCGTGACCAGCGGCGTGTACCAGCTCGACTCGCCGCCGACGGCGGACAATCGGGACGACCACCAGAACTTCGCCCGCTTCTACGCCCGGCGGTTGATCGCCGAGGTGTTGCTCGACGCGGTCGACCAGGCTTGCGGAACGCACACCCGTTTCGATCGCGCGGCGTCGACGGCCCGCGCCGTGGACCTGCCCCACGAAGGCTTTGGCTCGTATTTTCTCGACACGTTCGATCGCCCGCAGCGCGTTACGGGTTGCGAGTGCGAGCGCACGAGCGGCGCCACGCTCGGGCAGGTGCTGCTGTTGTCGAACTCCGAGGAGATCGAAGCCAAGATCGAGGCCGGCGACGGGATCATCGAGCGGCTGCTCAAGGAACAAAAGCCGTTGGCGGAAATCGTCGACGAGCTGTACCTGGGCGCGCTGGCGCGCTTTCCCGAACCATCGGAACGCGATCGGGCGATCGCGTTCGTCGCCGATACCGCTCAAGAAGACGAGGGCCAAGGCGGTGCGGCCCAAAGCGAGGCGGCGCGGAAGGCCGCTCGTGCCGCGCTGGAGGACCTGCTCTGGGTCTTGATCAATTCGAAGGAATTCATCTTCAACCGTTGAGAGGCGATCCCATGTTGAATATGATCGGGCAAAAGTTTCAACTCTGTGACGGTCTCACGCGGCGCAGCTTGCTGCGGATCGGAGCGTTGTCGTTCGGCGGTTTGACGTTGCCGAACTTGCTGCGCGGGCGGGCAATGGCCCGCGCCGCGGGCCGCGAGACGAAGGACACCTCGGTCATCCTGATCTGGCAAGCCGGCGGGCCCAGCCATATCGACATGTACGACCTGAAGCCGCAGGCGCCCGCCGAGTTTCGCGGCGAATTCCGCCCGATCGAAACCAATGTGCCCGGCATCCAGTTCGGCGAGTACCTGCCGCTGCAAGCTCGCATCATGGATAAGCTGGCCATCGTGCGATCGGCGACTCACACCAACGCCGGGCACGGCATGGCGTCGCAATGGATGCGGACGGGCTACCAGCCGACAATCGAGGTGAACGACAACATCTATCCTTCGGTTGGCTCGGTCGTGGCTCGGCTGCGAGGGTCGGGCGCGTCGGAGATTCCTCCCTACGTCACGTTGCCGCGCCGCCAGAACTTCACCAAGGCGGCCTATCTCGGCGCGTCGTTCAACCCCTTCTCGCCCGAAAGCGACCCGAATTCCGACGCTTTCGAAGTCCGCAACCTTCGGCTGCCGGGCCGCATCGATGCCGATCGCCTGCGCCGCCGCCGCGGACTGCTCGGCGATCTCGACGGGCTGCGCCGCGACTTGGATACGCAAGGCACGATCGCCGGTCTCGACAAGTTCTACGCCGACGCCTTGGAGATCGTCACGAGCGACAAGACCCGCCAGGCCTTCGACATCAAGCGCGAAGACGCCGAGGTGCGTGAGGAATACGGCCGCAACGATCTGGGCCAGAGCTGCCTGCTCGCGCGGCGGTTGGTCGAGGCCGGCGTGACGTTCGTTTCGATCGAGGCCGGCGGTGGTTGGGACACCCACGGCGACAACTTCAACGCCCTGAAGAAGAACCTCCTTCCCAAGTTCGACCGGGCACTGGCGGCGCTAGTGACCGACCTCGACCGCCGCGGCCAGTCGGACCGTGTGCTGGTGATGGCGATGGGCGAATTCGGCCGCACGCCGCGCATCAACCCGCAGGCCGGGCGCGACCATTGGCCGGGCGCGATGTCGGTGGTTTACGGCGGCGGCGGCTTGAAGATGGGCCAGGTCATCGGCACTACCGACCCGCGCGCCGAGTACCCCGCCACACGGCCCTGCTCGCCCGGAAGTATCCTCGCCACGATGTACCGGGTGTTGGGCGTCGACGTCGAACACACTTTCTACGACGCGGCCCAGCGTCCCTTGCCGGTGTTGAATGAAGGGCGACCGATTGAAGATCTCATCTGATCGCCGTTCCGCCACACCTCAGCCCGGTGGCTGGGGCAGAGCCTGGCCACGAACGATTCTGCAATTCAATCCGCATTTTGACCAGGCAATGCCCCGGTACCCATGGCGCTCTCGGCACGGGGCCGCGGAGCGGCCGAAGAACTGTTCCCACGCAGAGCGTGGGAACAAGATGTTCCATTTTTCCCCTGCGAGCCGCGACAACGAAAACGGAATGAATTCCGTTCTACCGCCAGCGACTCGTTCGAGGCACCCGAACAAGGCGTTCACCGCGTGCCTCGCCGTGCTGTTGCTCTCATGCGGCTCGAGTTCGGCCCGGGCTGAGCTGCCGTCGATCCGGCTCGATCGAATTACGCCTCTCGGCGCCGCCGCCGGGTCGACCGTCGAGCTCGAAGTCTCCGCGGCCGATGCCGAGGGCGAGCTGAAACTCTGGTTCGATCATCCGGGATTCAAAGCCGAACCCATCGAGACCCAGCCCCCCAAGCCCGGCCGCTTTAAGGTGGCCGTCGCGGCCGATGTGCCCGAGGGCACCTACGATGTCCGGCTGCTGGGCCGTTTCGGCATCAGTAGTCCGCGGCTGTTCGCCGTTGCGGCCGGGCTTTCGGATCTGCCGGAAAAAGAGCCGAACGACGTTCCGGCGCAAGCCAACACGGTATCGCTCAACGTGGCCGTCGCGGGTAGTAGCGACAACAACGGTCAGGATTACTTTCGCTTTGCGGCGCGGCAGGGTCAAAGGCTGACCTTCGACTGCCAGGCCTCGCGACTCGACAGCGAGCTCGATGCGTCGCTGACCGTCGTCGACGCCAACGGCGCGATCGTGGCCTCCAACGCCGACTATCGCGGCCGCGACCCGATGATCGACTTCATATGTCTCGCCGACGGCGAGTACCTGCTCGAGATCCACGATCTCTCGTACCGAGGCGGCAACCCCTATCGGCTTCTGATTACGGACCGGCCGTACGTCGAAAACGTTTTTCCGCGTGCGGTCGAGCCGGGTAAACCGGTCGAACTGGCGGCGTTGGGGTACAATTTCGGAAGCGCCGGCCGGCCCGCGCCTTGGCAAATCGATGGCCGGCCGCTCGAAGAGTACCGCTTTACGGTCACGCCGCCCAAGCCCGCTCTAGCGATGGGCGCGTTTCAGTTTCTCGAACACCCGACCGGCCACAGTGTCTTGCCCACCGCCGCGACCTGCACGCTGGCGGGCTTTCAGGTGCGCGTGCCGCTGGCCCCCGCTTCGTCGCCCGCCGCCACGCTCGTGTTCGCCGAGGGCCCGGTGACCCTGGAGCAGGAACCGAACAACGAGGCCAACAAGCCCCAGCGGCTGGCGCTGCCGGCCACCGTCAGCGGACGTTTCGACGTGCCGCGCGACGCCGACTGGTTCGAGTTCGCCGCTGATGAAGAGGGAAGCTACGAGATTCAGGTATTCTCGGAACGGATCGCCGGCCAGGCCGACCCGTACGTCGCGCTGGTCGACGAGGGTGGCAATCGAGTGCAGGAATTCGACGATTTCGGCCATCGTATCGCGGCGTTCGACGGCCACTTGCGCGACCCCGTCGGCACAGCGAATCTGGCCAAAGGCAAAACGTATCGGCTGCTCGTGCAAGACCGTTACGGCCGCGGCGGTGCGCGGTACCAGTACGTGCTTTCGCTGTGCCGTGCCCGTCCCGACTTTTTCGCGGCGGCGATCCACGGCGCCAACCCGGGTCCGGCGGGGATCAACGTGCGGCAAGGCGGTGCCACCTATCTCGACGTCGTCATCCACCGCCAGGGCGGCTTTGGCGAACCGATCACGATTACGGCCGAGGGTTTGCCGCCGGGGGTGCATGCCGCGCCGGTCACCGTGTCCGGCGACACGCGCGCCCCCTTTGTGCTCTGGGCCGATGCCGACGCGCCGACGTGTGCCGCGGTCGTGCGACTGGTCGCGACGGGCGAAACGCCCGAAACGACACCGCGCAGCCCGCCGCCGGAGACACCGCGCAGCCCGCCGCTGGTCGTCCTGCGCCACGAAGTGCGACCGTATACGCGGGTCTGGTCCATTGCGAACGTGAGCTCCAGTCGTCCCACGCGCGAGATGGTCGTGGCCGTGCGCGAAACGGCGCCGTACATGGTGCGGATCGTCCCGGAGCGCGCCGTCGTGACGGCGGGAAGTAAGCTGGAGCTCAAGCTTGAGGCGAGTCGTTACTGGTCCGATTTCACGGCCCCGATTCGAGTGATCGGGCTATCGCTGCCGGGCGGGTTCAACCTGGCCGAAGTGGAAATCGCGGCCGGAAAGACCGAGGCGACCTGCGTCGTCGAGGTCGGCAACATGCGGCCCGGCGATTACACGCTCACGTTGCTCGGGCAGGCGCAGGTGCCCTTCAACAAAGACCTGGCCGCCAAGGAGCGGCCCAACACGTTGGTCTCGATGCCCAGCCGCCCGGTGACCATCACTGTTCTGCCGCCTGAGCCGAAGAAGTAGTCCCGCCGTGGCATGGGCGAACGGTCTGTCGCCTTTCGCTCCACGAAAGGGCGTTCTTTCGCGGAGCGAAAGACGACAAAACAGGCAACCGACCCACTGCGCGGGTGCCCCGAACGAGATGTCGTTCGGGGAACCGACGCTAAGCCACTTGAACAGCTCCACGCAATTGAAAGACCAGTTTGCTCAAGCAGAGCTGATTGAGGCTGACGCCCTCGACCTTGGCTTCCGCCAAGAGGGCCGCGTGGACTGCCCTCGGGACACGAACCGTCAACGTGCCGTTAGCGCTGGCAAGCTCCTCGGCCACGTGGCCAGTCTTGGCGTTTTCGCGATCCATCGCCGCGGAGAGCAATTGCAATACTTCTTTGGACTCCGCAGTTTTGATGTACGCGGTCCTTTCCGCCGCGTTCGGGAACAGTTCAGTCAGTTTACCGCCGACCCCGAACAGCGCGTTGTCGAAATCGATCCAACGCTGGGCCTTTGCGGCTTCGCGGGCAAAGGCCAGGGCCTCGCGCGCGCGTGCTTCAATCGACTTTTTGGCAGGCATGGCTAGCGCTCCTTCAAACACGATTCAATCGATTTTCAAGATCCGAACGCCGTCGAAATACTGCAACTCGAACCACATCGCCTTCTGGCCAAGCTGTTTGCCGATATCGTGGATCAGCGCTTCGGCCGTCACGAGGTTCTCGGTCGTCGTCTCACAATGCACCGCGATCTTCAAGCACAAATCTCGATAGTGCCGGCCCGTGGCCTCGTCAATCCAGTCCCCTTCGGCGATGCCTTCATTCGTCGATCCCCCGAATGTGCCCCAAATGGCTTGACGGATACCGTCGAGCTCCAGGTCGTCGATCTTGGTGCCGTCGTTGCGGAACGTAGGGATGAGGACCGTGATTTTCATCTCATCCCACCGTTGGATGACCTAAATATCCCACATAAGGAATGATGGCATATACGCTGTCATTAGCAAGTCTGATCATGCGTATATTTGGACGTGACCCAGCGGGCCGCAGAGCGGCCGAAGAATCGTTCCCACGCAGAGCGTGGGAACCAGATGCGGGTGGCTGGGGCAGAACCTAAGCGATGCCCCGGTCATTTTCCATCCGCGGCTTATCGCCTTTCGCTCCGCGAAAGGGCGTTCTTTCGCGGAGCGAAAGGC
>DATLQY010000705.1:0-3787 GCA_035534975.1 Pirellulales bacterium | reverse complement strand
CGGAGCCGATAGCTAAACCATCCTTTTGATGAGAGGAGCGAGCCGCTATCCAAACGGGGGCTTGCTCCTCTTTTTCGTGCGCTCACCGGTCCCAAGGAAAGGGGCGGGGTTCTAGAATTATGCGCGCGGGCGGGGTCTGGGCGGGCAAATAAACTGGGACTCCTACCGCCTCTTCCGGTCAGCTAAAATGAGACGTAGCACCCCCGTAAGCTGCACAAACAATCGACGGAATCTGAAGTTGCTCAAACCGGCACGATCGCCGGGCCTGCGGCCCAATTGCCCGTTGCCCCTTGGACTCGTCCCGGCGAACAAAGATATCTACCGGCGAGCCTGCCAAGCCTTACAGGGAATCGTGCGGATTCTATGCCAAGGCCGTGCCGACGGGCAGAATTCGATGAAGTTGCCGCCGCTGTCCGTGCATTGGCATCAAGTATTACGGCGGAAACCCGGGAGGCGTCGTCTGCAGCCATCGCGACAACGACGCGATCATTCACCTGGCCGCTGACTTGAACGCCGTGATTTACATCCACACCTGGCTCCAAGTCGGCGGCAAGCCGCGCCGGCCTGGCGGGAAGAACGTGCCCGGCGAATCGACTCCCATGGACGTGTATCAGAAATGTACTGTGTGCGGCAAGAAATGAGACAATTCGACATTTGCTGGTCTCGCCACTCGCCTCCGCTGGACATGTCCCCGACCAAATGCACGTGTACCCTTGGCGACGACGGACGGCCTGGCTCGGCACGCGCAGTACAGGGTAAACGTCCGGCGGCTGGGCCGCGCTGGAGTTGCCGGAGCCGAACATACCGGTGTTGGCAAAGACCGTCGCTACCGCGGCAAGCCTAGCGAGCGGCGCGACATTTGCTGTAGATGATCAACGCGACGCGCCACCCCGGATGATTCCTGGTCCCGTGGAAGCTGCCGCAGTCTTCTTCACACTAAACGGACATACGATGGCGACGGTGATATGCGGTCCCAGGCGGACCATCGAAGAACGCTTACCAAGGCGCCCCGGGCCGAAACGCCTGGCCGTAAGAGACCCTGTGCAGGCCTACTTGGACGAGCTAGGGCAATTCCCACTGCTCTCGCTCGACGAAGAGCGGCGACTGGCCAAGGAGCTCAACGTCACCCGGCGACGTCTCGGCCGCGAAATGCTCGCCACCGACTTCATGCTTCGGGGGGCAACGGAACTGCTCGGCCGCGTCTGCGAAGGCCGCCTGCGTCTCGACCGGACGTTGCACGTGGCCGTGGACGACGTCGAGGAAAAGCAAGTGGCACTCCAGCGGCTGACGACAGCCTCGGCGGCGGCGAAACGCGTGCTGAGCCGCAACCGGGCCGATTTCGAAGTTGCCTGCAGCCGGCGGGCCGATCGCGTCGAGCGGCGGTCGGCCAGGCGACGGTTGGCGCTTCGACGGCGCAAGGCCTCTCGCCGGCTGGCCAGGGTTGGGTTGCGCACTCGTCTCTTATTGCCCAGGTTCCGGAAGCTCATCGAAATCAACACTCGCATGACGTCGCTTGCCGAGCAATGGGCGCGGGCGACCTTCGCCCAACGCGGCGCTTTGGGTGCGGAGCGAGACGAGTTGCGCCGTCTGAAGCGGCTCACCGTGGAAAGCCCATGCACATTGGCCCGTTTCATCGAACGCCTTGTCGGCTTGCAACGGCGTTACGAAGACGCGAAACAACGGCTGGCCATGGGCAACCTGCGTTTGGTCGTCTCAATCGCCAAGCGGTACTCACAGCGTGGCATCGCCCTGCTCGACTTGATCCAGGAAGGAAACGCCGGGCTGCTGCGCGCCACCGAGAAATTCGAGCCGCTGGGTTACCGTTTTTCGACTTATGCGACCTGGTGGATCAGGCAGGCAATTACGCGGGCATTAGCCCGGCAACGTCATCTGCTGCAGTTGCCGGACGCCAAGAGGAAATCGGCGAGAGCGTTGCACCGACTCGCCGACAAGTTGGCTCACGAGCAGGGCTGCGCGCCCTCAGTTGCTGAATTGGCTTCGGCCACCGGATTACGGGAATCGGAAGTGCATACGCTATTGCGGGCCGACCGCGAGCCGACGTCACTCGATGTTCACCTGGCAGGGCACGACGCGAACCTTGGCGACTGCATCCGGGACTATCGCGACGAGGACCTGCTGCGAACGATCAACCGCGACGCGTTGCGAACGATCTTGGCCGACCTGTTCGATGGTTTGACGGCGCGAGAGCGAGCGGTGTTGCAACTGCGTTACGGGCTGGTCGACGGCACGTTTCGTTCGCTCGACGACGTAGGTCAAAGGTTATCCCTCAGCGGCGAGCGGATTCGACAAATCGACCAGCAAGCCGTCAAAAAGCTGCGCCGCTCGAAGCACCGCCGCTCACTGTTGGAATTCTTGGACCGTGAGCCGGACGGCTCCGAATGAGCCGCCTCGCTTCGGGCATTCACGAAGGTGGGTTCACGGACATGCTGCCAGGATGCTCGGCTTGTTCTGCGCAGACGATGCAATGCTCAGCGTAGGGGAGGGCATCGAGCCTTTCCTCGCCAATTTCGCCGCCGCAGGTCTGGCAACGACCATAATCGCCCTTTTCCAGTCGGTCGAGCGCGCCGTGAACAGCCCTTTGCAGGTCTTGCTCATTTCGGATCAAGATCAGCTCCTTGTCGATGCTGTCCATCGCTTGATCAGCGGAATGGGTCGGCAAGTGCGACAGGGCGCCACGCGATTGCAAGTCGTTGGGCACCGCCTCGACCATCCGCTTTACTTCGTCGGTCGCCCCCCAACGTATGCCGCGTAGACAGCGCCTTCGTGGTCCACGCAAACCCAATGTGGTTCGTTGGACTCACCCCGAAGGAGCAATCGCCGCGTCGGTTGGTTTGTTGAACTGATCTGGTCCATCACCCGGTTGGCTCTCCCTCCCCAAGGTCATCAGCAGCTTCCCGTGGGCATCGAACTTCATTACCACGTGGCGGCCGGTGTCCGTTATCCAGAGATGATCGTCGTGGTCGGTCCGAAGTCCGTGCGGGTTTCTAAGCGTCCCTTCGCCCCAAGATCGAAGAAACCCTCCATCGAGGTCGAAAACGAGCACTGGTGGATTTGCACGCTGCAGAACGTACACCTGGTCGGCAGAGTCGATGGCTACAGCGGAAACCGGACCGAGCTGAAGGGTGTCCGGAAGCCTTGGCCATCCCGCCACGGGCTGGTAGTCCGGGATGCCGTCTGCGCCGGGCTTGGTATATTTGATCGTTTGCGGCTCGTCGGCACTGGTGCTGTTGTTGGCGGCGACGATCGCGGCAATGGCAACCATCGGCACGACGAATCTGATCCCGCGCAGGCACGTTCGCACCAAAATGCTCCGTTTCGACCGGCTTAGCGTAGGACGGCCCGGCGTTCATGCGGCCCCGCATGTACGGGTCGAGTGAAAGGTAGCTGGTCCGCAGCAACATTCGGCCGGGACCGGGCTCAGGAACGTCGGTCTCGACGAGCTTGAAGTTGTCCGGCGTCGGCTCGCCGCGGGGCCGTGAGGCAAGAATGATCTGGCGGTTTCTCGCGGCTGTCATGGTGCCATCCTTTCCGGGCTGAGCGGAAAGAATCTATTCTAGCCCAGCAAGTCGAAGGAAGACACCAGCATCCCGGGCCCGGCCGCGGGGCCGGTGACTAAAGATGTGGCGGCTTTCTGACATCCACCCGTTCTCTGCGCCGCCTCCCCGAGCAACCGGCTAGGCGGCTAGCTGAAGACGGAATGTCGCTGTAGATCGCTTACCCCCAGCGGATTCTGGGGCAACAGGCGAGCGAGCAGTTTCTCCGGTCC
>DATLQY010000704.1:0-14893 GCA_035534975.1 Pirellulales bacterium | reverse complement strand
GCCGTCGGGACCGATGCTTCCAAAGTTGACGATCGGCGGCTCGACGTTGAAGGCGCGATGCGTCGCCCTCCCCCGCAACGGCACGCGCAACGTCCGCTGACGGTTCGGGACTTCGATGGCAAGCTCGTCCTCGAACGTCCGGCCGGCGCCGGCGGGCTGAATTTCCGCGTCGATGGAAACCCGCGCGACCATCACGCCGGCCGGCGCAAGCTCCTCGATCACCGCTTCGGCCAGGCGGTATCGCACGTCCTCGTTCTTTTGCGTGATCGTGACGCCGGCAAACTTTTCCGACGGCTTCAGGGGGACCGCCACTTCCACGCGTTGGCTTGCGCGGTCGCCGGCCGTGACGTCGCCGAATTCAAATGAGGTCGGGCGCGCCCAGGCCCCTGGAACGACGAACGCGGCGACCCTCAAGACGACCACCGATGCGCCGCCGCGCGCACCCGCGGCGCTCGCCGAAACAGGGGCGTACGTCTCGAAGTTTCCCACGCGCCCGCCCAAGTCGACGCTGAGCTCAACCTCGCCGCTCCCCCCGGGGGGGATGTCGATGTCGGGACAGCGCACGACCGCGCATGCGCAGCCCGGCTTTCCGGCGGCGACATGGACGCTTTCGTTGCCGGCGTTGACAAACTGAAACGCGTGGACCAGTTTGGGACCGCGACCGGCTGGGTCGGCCAGTTCCACGGCGTCGAATCGCGTGTGCTCGAACTGCAGGGGCGCTTCTGGGCTCCGCGGACCACAACCCAAAAGCCACGGACAAATGAAACAAAGCGGCACGATGTGAACGGTGAGCGCAAGCCGACGGCGCGCCGCTCCGCCGCGCCTGCAAATCCACCCGGCAAGGACGGCGACAATGACGATCAGCGCGGCGGCAAAGCCTCGTGATGTGGGCCTCGGCAGTTCGTCGTCGCGGCGCGCAACCAACAATGCGTCGCCAGTCCAACTTTGGCAGAATTCATCGTCGGACACTTCGTACACCTTGACCGGCTGGAACGGGTCGACGACGCGCAGCGCGGCGTCAGGGTTCGGCAGCGCCTCCAGGAAGTGGTGTGTCATGCCCGGGTCATCGGTTTGCACGGCCGCGCTTTGGCCGCGATGGAGCGTCAGCGCCGGCAGCCCGGCGCGCCTCAGCCATCCCAAACGACAGTGAACGCCCCGCGTTGATAATCCGAGGTGGCCGGACGCCTCCGCCAACGTTGCCATGCTGAGGACGCCGTCACTGGATCCCCCCGATCGCATACAGAGATCCCGCACCTCGTCGAAGGTTGGCTCCATTGCGAAGCCGCGCGCCACAAGCCAGAGGCCCTTCGCCCCGCACCACGTGCTGTCGACGTCCACCACGCGCCACGATGCCGGAAACGGTCCTTCGGCTCGCGGCGGGGCGACGTTCTGCGTTGTTGGCCGAGCGCCGATCGCGCGTGCGGGCGAAAGTCCGATCGCCGACAGCGTTAAAGTGAAGGCCAGACGCGCCTTGCGCCAAAGCCGCGACCCGCCATTTTGATGAACCGATTGGGTTGCCATCGCGTGCTCCACGCCAGGCGCGCTTCGGGTGTGCTACTTGGGCGATCAACGCCTTCGCTTCATGGCGACTCGCCGCCAGACCGTCACGCCCGCCAGCAAAATTGCTCCAACGCCGCATACCACGGCGATCATCCTCCGCGGTGAGCGCCAGGCGCTCCGCCGTTCGTAATTGACCGACGAACGCAAGGCGGCTTCGACCTCGGGCGAAGCCTCGCCAACCATGAACAGTTTTCCGGTGGTGTGGTCGCCGACGAGCGTGCCGTCTTCGTACTCCAACTTGAAAGTCCCCCTTTCCAACGGCTCGTTGACCTTCATTTCGAGGACTTCACCGTCGACGTAGGCGACGTTGAAAACCTCGTCGCGGGAGAGCCGATCGTACAGCGCGATGCGCCGACGATCGTCGCGATCGTCTAATGCCGCGCGCAGCTCGGGGGCGAAAGAAGTGCCCGACTTCGGGAGTGTGACGCGAAGAAAATTGAGCTGACGGCACTTGCCGGCCAACCATACGCCCGGCAAGACTTCCCGGTGCCCCGACCACTCCGTGTCGACGAAGGCCACCGCGCGTTCAACGGTCCGCTCAGGCCAAATCGTCACATCCTGCTGCCGAGAACGCACAGGCGCCATTCCGAGCGCCGGATCGAGCCAAAGCGTCATGGTATCGTAAAGACTCCGCTCGACGGCGTTGGGATGGCTCGTGTGGCGCTGCAAGCGGACTTTGACGAGCCGCCGCCCGGTCTTGTCCGTCTCCTCGCCAAGGACCACGAGGCCATTGTTGCGCCGAGCCTCCTGGCAATTCTGGTACAACGAGCGGACCGTTGAGACCTGCGCCCCGTTGGAACGCCACGAGAGCTCAACCCCAGGGATGCGCCCGAAGAACGGGACCGACGCGCCGAACTCCGCCGCATCGACCGCGCCCCCACGCTGGGGTCCATAACTTCCTGTGAACCAGCGGCTGCCGTCGAAGACGGCGGCTCGCAGGACCTTGCGAACGGCGCCCTCCTCAAGCAGGTCTTCGATGCGCATTCGTCGGCGCGAATCGTACATGTAGTGGTGCATCATCGCGCTGGGCAGCGGCCTCTCGCCGCGAGGCTCGGCGGCGCCGACGCTCTGTTGCCGAAGCGCGGCGAACGCCGCGTCCGAGGCGCGCTTCGCGTCGTGGTAGGCATCCAATTCAGCCGGGTAGCCCTCGGTCAGCTTCAGAACAACATCCAGCGATTGGATTGCCTCCTCTCTGGCCTTGAGCAACTCGACTACGGCCTCGGCGTCCCACCGCTGCGCCGCCACACCGCGCGTGGCGGTCCCATGCGTCAATGCCAGGACAACCACAAGCGCGCGCCAGCGACTCCCCGGGGCCAGGAGCAATGACTGACTAAAGGCGATTCGCATGGCGTGATTTCCTTTGCGGCAATTCAAACGCCGCGGTCAAGTCGTGCAGTTACTATAGTCGCAAGGCGTGGACGTTGGGGGACCGCACGGGGGCGTCGGCGTCGTACAGGTAAGGTTCACGGGGTCCCAGATGCATGGACATGTTTTCTGTAACCCGCACGGCGTCGTCCCGCTGTTGTTTGGGGTGCATGTCATGCCGCCCGCGCCGCAAACCTTATAAAGTTGGGTAGTGTCGACAGTGCAGTATTTGATCCCCGAACTCGTACAGGCGTTCCCGTTGCTGGCGCTGCTGCACGGTATCGCAACCCCATAACCCCAAGGCACGGTCTTTCCCGGGCAGCCTGCGGTCCCGCCTGGGCAGAACATCGTTTGTCCGGCGACGAGCGTCCGCATCTCGCTTGGGTTCAGCGCGCGGAATCCGTCAATAAGGGACGCCGCCGCGCCCGAGAACCACCACGCGGCTAAAAAAACGACGCAGACGGCAAGACGCCGGAATCGTGTCTGGAACATGAGCGTACTCCTTGAAAATGGTTGACGGTCCCCAAAATATATGTGCCGCCCTAGCGGGATCCCGTTGGTGACGACTTCGTTAGTAACTCGCTCGATCCCCAGCGGTGGTTTCCGTTTCGCTCAGCCGCGCGCGCCGCCGAATTCGATCGCTCCGGAGCCCGCATGCCCCATGATCTGCGGGCTGTCCTTGACCGCAATGACAATTCCGTCTTTTAGGGTAAGTTCTACCGGCGTCTCCACAAGCCAATCGCGAACAGCGCCCAGCCTCCCGCGTACGAGACCGTTCTGATTCGTATCGACCAGCTCGGGGCGCCCAGTGAACGGCGGGAGTTCCACTAGCGCAATCCGACTCCGCGCCGCGGGGCCGTTTCGCCGCGTCGCATTCTGACGATAATAAGCGAGGGCACGCTCGCATTCGGGGCAATTGCGGCGGTGGAGAACGACGCGCCAGACCCCAGTCGTCAAGTCATCGCCGATCTCGACCTGCTTTAATAGCGGGAACCGATTGCCGACCCAGCGCACTGGGTCAAGAAGCACCGCTCCGCCGCCAGCGACGATCACACCGTCCCCGGACATTTGAGCAACTTGATTGCCTTCGGTGAGAGCGGCGGGGACAGCCAAAAGCAGGGCCGCTCCCGCCACGGCGCCTACACGGCGCGCCGCGGCAGGAGAGCGAACGGTGTCACGATTTGCGACTGCGACCGGGCGAGTGAACGCCAGCGCGGCAATCGCCGCCAGATCCATTGCGCCGACCAGCCAGGGATTCACGGGCGCGTCGCCAAAGCAGCCACACGACAGCGCCCCCGTCAAGCCGCGGTACAGAGACACCGAGGCAAGGCCCGTAAAGTAAGCCATCGCCGCCAACCGCGTTTGTCGGGGAAATAGACCTCGCAAGAGCCAGAGGGCGAAGGCCAGCTCGCATTCGACGACTCCGACCAAGAACCAGCGAGTCGTAAACAGGCTCGTCTCCGGCGCGAGGGAGGTCGCGAGCTGCTTGCCTTTCATTGCGGCCGCCGCCAGCAACACGAGGGAAAGCGCGATGGACACCATCCGATAGCCACCAGCGACGCCTCGCCGAAGACCAACGTGAGGCCAAGGCAAGCGCTCGCCCATCGTCGGAGCGTCGGAGCGTCCATCGCATCGCCATACCTCCGCTTAAGCGGCCAACAAGCACGCATCAACGATGCATAATACTCGCAATAAATCACGAGTCAACGGGTTCGGCGAGTAATTTTCAGAATTTTCTTGCCTTGTCCACCGGGCCGGAACCGTCTTCGCTCAGTGCGTGAGCACCGGCAGCTCGATCAGCTTGCGTTCGTCTGGCCGCAAAGGCGCAACCGGTTCCGCATCGGCGGCGTCGAGACGTACCGGAAAGATCGTAGGAATCGGAGGGTGGTAGCGGAACTCGTGAGAGTTCCGATCCGAAGCCTCACGAATTCGGCGACCCTTCAAAGCGCGCCGATGGGATTGGCCAAGGGCGGCTGGCGGTCGAATCCGGGCCGCCGGCCCGGCACCGCCTTGTCGGCAGCCGACTTGAAGAAACCGGTGCTCGCGTCGTATGTTTCGATCTCGAAACTCTCGCCGCGCTCGACGCGCAAGAGTGGTTCATCGCGCCAATCGAATGCGTACTTGCGGGCTTGTTCGCGGTCGATCCGTTGCATGGCGACTCCTTGTTGTGGGGCAGGATTGCACCAGCCTGCCACACTTTCTGCCGGAGTGCAAGGAGTCCCCTACTGACTGTTGTCCAGGCGGTTCCAAACTGCCAGCGTCGTCGGGTATTGCTGCTTGAACACCTCGACGCAGCGAGCGAAATCGGCGCGGGCGGCGCAGGTTCCGACGACGGAACCTGGCGCGCCCTGCGGCGTTCCAGTGGGCCCTTCCGCACCACGCGTGATAGCGAATGTCTTGCTCTGCCAATTCGATAGAGTCGTCGAAGAGGGCCTTAGCCCAATTTACTACGGGCGTTACGTCGACGACATCTTCCTCGTGATTCGGGACACCGGCGGAATTCATACGGCGGAGGACTTGATCGGGCACCTTGTCGACCGGATACCACTTTTGACTCTCGCCGACGACCGCTCGGAACTGCGGCTTCATCTTCCGTATGGTGGTAAGAGCAATTTGATCTTCAGGCGCGAGAAACAGCGAATCTTTCACCTTTCCGGTGAGGCTGGCAAGGATCTGCTGGACACCATTAAAGCGAAAATTGACGAGGTATCCAGCGAATGGCGGCTGTTGCCCGATCTTGATGATCTCGAAAGCTCACCCGCCGCGCGCGTCTTGACGGCAAGTAAGAATAATAGCGATGAAGCGGACTCGTTGCGGAAGGCCGACAACCTTTCGATTCGGCGCCTTGGTTTCGCCCTGATGCTCCGCAGTTGTGATGCGCTGGCGCGCGACCTCCCTCCCGCCGAATGGCAGAAAGAACGTCATCGCTTTTATCGATTCGCTGCACAGCACGTCCTGACACCTATGCGCTTGCTCGACCTACATGATTACGTGCAACGACTGGTTTCGCTCGCGGTGGCCTGCGCGGACTGGGAGCAAGCGCTGAAGCTCGTGCGCCAAGTCGGGCGGGTCATGACCGATCTCGAGCAAAATGTGCAGATCGTGCCTCATCATCGTGCGAAGGACCAGTGGATCGGATATCGCAAGCACCAGGCATTGTCGCTGATGAATGCCATCTTGAAGTCGTTGCCCCTCAATCTTGACTGTTCCGCCGCATCCGATCCGATCAAGGCGCTGCTCACTTCGGTCGCTTCCTTATCGGCCGAGACGGATGACGTTTCCACGACGGACGAGGCCATCGTTTCCTCGACGGCCTTGTTCTGGGCTGACTTGGCGCGGACCCCGTTCAAAGACATGGTGCTTGGGTACGTTATTATAGACCCCGTTTCCGAGAGTTCGCGCACAGCGGACGTGCCGGCCTCGGAGCGCGAAAGGGCACAGCTAATGGCCCAGTTCTTGGCAAACGTGGGGCGAAATGAGGACGGCTATCGCGCCCTTCTCTATCCGACTCGGGCGCTGACCGCCCAAGAGGTGACCGAGTGCCTCCCTCTTTGCTCGCGTAACCTGCAGCTTTGGTCCGAAACCGTGCGATTATTGCGAGGCACGTGGGTAAATCCCGATCAATCCGTGGATCGCGTATCTCCGCCCGTGGAAAAAGCCGTCGTAATTGGAGCCAAACGGCAGAAACGGCCGCCGCGCATCGCTGTGACGAGCTTTCTCGTTGAGCACAGCAGTTGGGCTTGCGCGGCCGGAGGCGCCCCGGATCTATCCAATGCACGTTACAAGCGACTTGTCCGATTGGCAAACTTGATTGTGAGGACGGAGCATAGACCGGATTACGTTGTCTTTCCCGAACTGTCGATCCCGAGACGATGGATTCCCGGGCTTGCGCATCATTTCCTTCGCTCGGGGATTTCATTGATTGCCGGGGTTGAATACGAGCGCGTTGCGGGTGACTTTGGTCCGCATGTCGTGAATGAGGCAAAGCTTTTCCTGACCGACGATCGGCTTGGATATCCCGCTTGGTGCGTGCTCACCCAGCGGAAGGGTGTTCCAGCCCACGGCGAGCGTGACGCGCTTCGCGCGGGATTTGGTCTCGGCTTTCCCGCGCCGGATGACTCGTGCAAGAAGTGGATTTATGACCATCGCGGCTTTTGTTTCGGAGTGTTCATTTGCAGCGAGTTGACCGACGTGAAGAACCGTCAACTGATGCGCGGGAGAGTTGACGCCGAATTCGTTCTTTCGTGGAATCAAGACTTGGAATCGTTCGCCTCGCTCGTGGAGGCATCATCACTCGACAGCCATTGCTTCATGGTGCTCGTAAACAACCGCAAATATGGCGATAGCCGGGTGCGCGCTCCATACAAGGAAGCCTGGAAAAGGGATATGGTGCGCGTCAAGGGCGGCCTAGACGACTACTTCGTTGTCACGGACCTGGACGTGAACAGCCTGCGCGACTTTCAAAGCCACGCTGAGCCACCCGCTGAGCCTTTCAAACCGACTCCAGAAGGATTCACAATCGCAAAATGGCGACGCCGGATTCCAGGCGGCGGTGCATGACGGCACGCAATCGCGCCGATGGGCACGCCTAGCGCCCCGAAGACGTCGAGGGGCCGGCGGTCCCGCCGAAAGTGCAATGCCGAGATGCGCAACTTGCGAACCGACTTCTCGCGCGAGGCCTCAGGGTTGAAGGCCTCGATGGGCAAGTTGTTTTCGATCAGGTGGAGACAGGCAGCGTCTCTTTCATTATCGCTCACTGACCGGAGGTCGTGGGAGCCTGGCACCCATCAGTCAGACAGAAGGCGGTACATAAGCTTGTGTCGTGGATTGCGTCCGCCGCCAAGAGCTTCGCCACGCACCACGCGAACATCGCGCGAAGCCAACAGCACTCCGCCGATCGTGAGAGCACACGTTCGATGTCAAGCAACTTCAGGACGGGACCGCCGTGGGCCTTTTCGTCAAAACCGGGCCAGGATTGTTTGAGTTGGTACTTCGGGTGCCCGATCTGCTCTACGTCAGTGGGATAATCGGCGGCGATGACTCTGGAGCCGGCGACCTGGTTGACCGCGCGCGAATCGGCGAAATAGTAGGCTTCGAGCATGTTCACCAAAAAATGAACGGCCGCGCGCGACGTGAGGCCTGGCGGCCCAAGCGCCTCGTCCAGCGCGGTACGATAACGGGCGAAGACGGCATCAGCGACGCCCCGGCGGGCACCTTCAAGATCGTCGACGATAATCGCGTAACTGCCGGGGTTTCGGCGCAGGAACATCAATACGGGAAGACCGATTTCCTCCTCGTCTTTGGTGGGCAGCCGGCGATTCGTCCCCGTCATCTTGAGCATCTTCTTTGGCGCCGTGATGGGGCTTCGCTGTCCGACGCGGCGAATAACAGTAAAGAAGCAGTATGCGCGCGCCATCAAGGAACGAAACAGGATGTGGAGGAACTCTTCCTCGCCCTTCCCAGTGACAACCAGTCCGAAGCGGCAAGGTGTATCGGTCATTGGGCCCCCCCGTCCGACGACGTGTGCGCAAGGCCCTGCTGCCCGATCTGTTCGGCCATGTACAACGAGCCCACCGAATACTGCTGCATTACCTCCTGCAACTCGGCGATCTCCGAGAGCCGACGAAGGATCGTCGACCTGTCGTCGCCCACTTCGGCCACCACGACGTCATCAGGGTCGAATTGGCTGATGAGCACCGGTGAATGGGTCGCAATGAACATCTGGCGATTCCATTCCCGCGCCGCCTCGCGGGCGGCCTCGGCAAAAACGGTGATCGCGTGTGGGTGCAGCGAGGTCTCCGGCTCGTCGAGTAAAAGCAGACTCGACCGGCTCCTCGTGTCGCCGAACAATGCCGTCAGCAGGCCCAGGAGCTGGAGGTGCCCATCGGAGACGCCTGACGCCTGGATCGGCCGCGTCCGACCATGCTCGACAAAGCTTGCTCCGACGCGATCGGCGCCGAGCGGTTCAAAGACGATGTCTTTGAAGGACCGCGGAAAGCCCTTGCGCATGTAACCGATGATGGTCTCAAACCGATCGTCGACGGCGCGCCGATCGTTGAGATTCCGCAGTGCGGACCAAAGGTTCTGCCACCTCTCCCAGGGGTACGTGTGGACACTGGAATCGGAACCTAATCGGCGAAGCTGAAACAGGTTCAACGATCGGCTGCTATAGAGATGGAGTGACTTGAGCAATGAATCAAGCTCCAGCCCTTCCTCCTTAGGGTCGGAAAACAAAAGGAAATTGCTAAAGGCGAGTTTCTCGGGATCGCGCAGCTTGAGCGTGATTGTCTGGCAGACCCCTTCGTGATAGAGCTCAGCCTGGTCACTCCCAATAAGGCGGTTGATTAGTACCTCCTGGCGCGTTTTTGACACCAAACGCTCGCCGACAAACGACTCGATCCGGCCGGACGAGTAACCAAAGGTGACGGCGTACGTCGCGGTTGCCGTTTCGATGCCGATCTCGATCCGCTCGTCGCCGGGTTCGGCGTTGTCGGTGAGCAGGCCGATCCCGTGGTGACGCGATGAGGCGGCGTCGGCCGGACCGTGAATGGCACAGTCACGCATGAACCATAACGCGTCGAGGAAGGTCGACTTGCCGACGCCGTTGGGGCCAAACAGAACATTCATGTTCGTTGCGCGGAAGTTCACTTCGCGAAGGCAACGGTAGTTGTGAACGGTAAGCCGGACTAGTTGTGCCATGAAACGAGCCCTTGTGTTAGCGATGGGCAGACGTTCCCTGACCGCGTCCCTCGACAGCCTTGTCGATGGCCTCGGCCGGTTCTTCATACCGCCGGATGATCCGCCGGTGCATGACCACGTACTCCAACGCGCGGTACGGGTTCTAAATCTTCACCAGCCGGCGCCCCGGCGTCAACGGGTGCCGCACACGCGGAACGCCACCGCGGGCATCCCTGGCGCAAATCCGTCAGCTCACCTGTCGGCGGCGGTTGAGATCGGGGACGATGCCGACCCTCGCGGCCAATTCATGGGCGGCGCGCACGAGCCCCGGCACATCCAGGCCCAGATCGGCCAACAGCTCGCCCCGCTCACCGTGCTCGACGAAGCGGTCTGGAATGCCGAGGCGGCGCACGTGGGCCGCCCCAATGCCGGCGTCGGTCGCCGCTTCGAGCACCGAGCTTCCGAAGCCGCCCGCCAGCGCCCCCTCCTCCACCGTGAGCACGAATGAACAGGCATCGAGTGACCGCAACACGACCTCGGTATCCAGCGGCTTGACGAAGCGAGCATTGACCACGCCAACGTCCAGCCCTTCCTCGCGCAAAGCCGCGGCCGCCTTGACGCAGTTCGAGAGCAGCGTACCGCAGGCGAGAAACATTCCGTCGTGGCCCCAATCGATGACCTCGGCCCGACCCAGCTCGATCGGCGCCAGCGGGCGATCGAGCTGGTCGGTGGTGGCCTTTGGGTAACGCAGCGAGACGGGCGCGTCGTGGCCCAGGGCGAATTCGAGCATGGGCGCCACGTCGTACTCGTCGCCAGGGGCCATGACGACCATGTTGGGGAACAACCGCAGGTATCCCAGGTCGAACATGCCGTGGTGCGTGGGACCGTCGGGCCCGGTCAGGCCGGCCCGGTCGACCATGAACGTGACCGGCAGATCCTGCAGGGCGACTTCCTGGAAGATCTGGTCGAAAGCGCGTTGCAAGAAGGTGCTGTAGATGTCGACGATGGGGCGCAATCCAGCCTTGGCCTGGCCGGCCGCGAAGGCCACCGCGTGCGATTCGCAAATGCCGACGTCGAAGAACCGATCGGGGAAGCCGTCGCGGACCCGCTCCAGATTGTTGCCCTGGCACATGGCCGCGGTCATGATCGTCACGCGCGGGTTCTGTTCGAGCTGCGCGAAAATCGCCTCGCTGGCCACGTTCGTGTACGAACGCGAGGAGCTCTTCTTGATCGACAGACCACCGTTGTTGTCGCAGCGGAACGGGGCCGGCGTGTGGAAGAACACCGGATCCTCGGCCGCCGGCTGGAATCCGTGCCCCTTTTCCGTGACCACGTGCAATAGCACGGGTCCGTCGACGTCCTTGACGAGCTTGAGGTACTTGCGCAATTGGCCGATATTGTGCCCGTCGATCGGCCCCATGTACCGCAGGCCAAGCTCCTCGAAGAGCATGCCTCCGTGCAGGCCGGCCTTGATCGACTCCTTGGCCTGCCACAACAAGCGTTCGACCGGGTCGCCCAACAGGGGCACCTTGCCCAACGCCTTGACGACTTCCTGCTTCAAGCCCGTGTAGAACGGGTTCATTCGCAGGCGGTCGAGGTATTGGGCGAGCCCTCCCACGCGCGGACAAATCGACATCTTGTTGTCGTTGAGGATCACGAGCAGGCGCTTTCTCAAGCCGCCGGCGTTATTCAGTGCCTCGAAAACGATGCCGGAGGGGAGGGCCCCGTCGCCGATCACCGCCACCGCGTGGCGGTCGTCCTGGCTGGGAAGCAGGTCGTCGCCGCTCTTGAGGCCCATCGCCGCCGAGATGCTGCAGCCGGCGTGGCCGGTCATGAACAGGTCGTATTCGCTTTCGCGCGGGTTGGGATAGCCCATCAAGCCCCCCTTGACGCGCATCGTGCCGAATTCGTGGTACCGACCGGTGATGAGCTTGTGGGGATAGATCTGGTGGCCGGTGTCCCAGATCAGCCTGTCGCGGCTGAAGTCGAAAGTCGTGTGCAGCGCCAGGCAAAGCTCGACGACGCCGAGATTCGAAGCGAAATGCGCCGTTCGACTGGAAACGAGGTTACAGAGCGCCTCCCGCATCTCGCCGGCCAATTGTTCGAGTTGCTCCAGCGAGAGGCCCTGCAAGTCGCGGGGCGATTCGATTTTGGAAAGAAGTTCGTCCATCAGCGGTCCCTTTCCACGACGTACCGAGCCAGCGTCGCGAGTGCCTCGGCCGCCGGTCCCAACGGCCCAAGCGCCTCGCACGCCTCGGCCGCGAGCCGCTCGGCCCGGCGGCGACTTTCGGTGGCACCCAACAAACCGGGAAACGTCAGCTTGCCGCGGTTCGCATCCTTGCCGACACGTTTGCCCACGCTCTTCTCGTCACCATCCACATCCAGCAGGTCGTCGGCGATTTGGAAGGCCAGCCCCAACCGCCGGCCATATTCCTCCAGGCACGACAATTGCCGCGCTTCGGCCCCCGCCGTCAACGCCCCCAAACGCAACGAGACCAGGAACATCGCGCCGGTCTTGCGGCGATGAATCGACTCGAGCGCGGCCAGCTCACGTTGGCCGTCGGCGATGGCTTCGCCATTGGCGACGGTCTGCTCGCGTTGGGCGGCCCGCGCCTCAGCGGCCAGATCGTCAACCTGCCCGCCCACCAGTGCCGTGGCCCCCGCCGCGTGGCCCAGCGCGGCGCAGCAGGCCGCCGCCACTTCGGCCGGGTGCACATCGCGGGCCACGATCTCGAAGGCGCGGGTCAACAAGGCGTCGCCGGCGAGGATTGCCATTCCTTCGCCGAACATTTTGTGGTTCGTCGGACGTCCGCGGCGCATGTCGTCGTCGTCCATCGCCGGCAGGTCGTCGTGGATCAAGGAATAAGCATGAACCATTTCGACGGCGCAGGCGGCGGGCATGGCGGGCCCTAAGTCTCCACCGCAAGCCGCGGCCGACATTAACACCAACAGCGGCCGCAAACGTTTGCCCGGAGCGAGCAGGCTATAGCGGACCGCCTCGACGAGCAGGTGCGGACAGCCGGGGCCGAAATCGCAATAACGCGCCAGCGCGTCCTCGATTTGCGGACGCGTTTCCAACGCAAATTGTTCGAAACGTATTGTCGACGTTTGTACGATCACGGCCATGAACTCGACGCGTGGCGCTTGACATGGTATGCAACCCCCCATTCTAGAACAGGCCGCCTGATTCGTCTACATCGTTCTCGCGCGACGCTTCGCCACCCTTGGAAGCCGATTTGCGTCCTGGCTTCGGACGCCGGCGACCCCGCGCGTCCATCGGCGCCTCCACATCATGCGTGGCCTGGTCGTCGAACGGCGCGGTGACGGCGTTCCCCTCGGCGTCGACCCCGCTGAGCAATTCAATCCGGCGTTCCGCGTTTTCCAGCAGTTGATAGCAGTTTTTCAGTAGCGAAACGCCTTGTTCGTAATGGGCCAGGGCTTCCGAGAGGCCGACGTCGCCGTCTTCGAGGTAGCGCACGATCGCCTCGAGCCGATCGAGGGCCTCCTCGAAATTCGGCGGATTCGAAGGTTGTTGCGGGTTGGGCGGTTCGGTCAAAGTAGCGAATCTCCGTAAGAAATGCCGATAGAATTTTTATCGCGAATGAACCGAACCTGCGCATTGCGTAAACCGCAGTAGGGGCACCGCCCGCGGAGCCCACGCTTCATCACGGTGGGAATTCGATTGCCTCGACCCGGCTGGTCGCGCGGCCCTTGTGAAACCGCGTGCGGATCTCGTCGCCCACCGTCAGCTCGGCGGCGTCGCGCAGCAAGCGGCCGTCGCCGGCGCGCTCGGTGAGACTGTAGCCGCGCCCCAAGACCGCTAGCGGACTAAGCGACTCCAATCGTCCGGCCATTGAATCGGCCCGCCCCCGCGCGAAGGCAAGCCGCTGCCAAGCGGCGCGCGACCAGCGCGCCGACCATTCGTCGAGCCTGCGCGCCAAGTCGTGGACCCGCTCGAACGGCTTGCGGAACACGCGCCGCTCGGCGAGCTGATCGAGCCGCGAACGGACTTGCGAGGCGCGGCGCCGCAACGAGATCGACAACCGATGCTGCTGAGCGGCGAGCGCGCGTAACAGCTCTTCGGCGTCGGGCACGATCCGTTCAGCGGCCTCGCTGGGCGTCAGCGCGCGGACGTCGGCGACCAGGTCCGAAAGAGTCACGTCGATCTCGTGCCCCACCGCCGAGACGACCGGAATCCGCGAGGCGTGAATCGCCCGCACCACGACCTCCTCATTGAAGGCCCAGAGGTCTTCCAGGCTGCCGCCACCGCGGCCGACCACGAGGCAATCGATCGACAGCGGCAGGCGATTGACCAGGTTGATGGCCGCAGCGATCTCTTCCGCCGCCCCCTCGCCCTGCACGCGGGCCGGAACCACGAGCACGTCGGCGCCGCGCCAACGGCGTCGGAGCACTTCGAGAAAATCGCGGATCGCCGCCCCGGTGGGGCTCGTGACGAAGGCCACGCGGCGCGGAAATCTCGGCAGCGGCCGTTTCCGCCCGGTGTCGAACAGTCCCTCGCCGGCGAGTTTTTCGCGCAGTTTGCGCAGCTTGAGCTCCAGCGCTCCGACGCCTTTCGGCTCGATCCGGCGAATCACGAGCTGATAGCTCCCGCGCGGAGCGTAGACCTCGAGATCGCCGTGGCAAATCACCTCCAGCCCATCCTCCAGGTCGAACCGCAGCCTGGCCGCCGTCATCCGCCAGAGCACGGCGCGCACCTGCGCACGATCGTCCTTGAGTGTCAGATAGCAGTGGCCCGATTGCGGACGCGAGAGGTTCGATATCTCACCGCTGACCCAGACTGACTGGAAATTGCCCTCCAGCAAGTCCTTGATCTGCGAGGTCAACTCGAAGACCGACAAGACGGGCTGGGGATCGGTGGAGGGAAAAAAAGTCATCGGTGCGACGCAATACTTCTATGACTTCAAGGATAACGTCAAAAAAACACCCCCGTAGCGGAACTCGTGAAAGTTCCGACGCACCCGTTCTCGAAATTCCTATGAATTCCGCCGCGGCTAAACGGATGGTTGATCCTATACGCCGCTGGGCTCGATCGCAAGATTTCCTTTGCATTCGATTCCGTCGCGCGCTCTGGCCGCTCGAAAGGCGGCAAGCCGGCTACGGGAGCATGAATCATCCGGGCTGGACGGGCTGGAGGGCCTCGTTGCTGGCACGGGCCGTGAGCTATAGAATAGATAGCGGCGCGCTGGGCGACAGCGCGACGCCATCGTTTTTCCGACCTCGAAGGAACGCCGTTGTCTACCGTCAAACCACGCAGCCTGGGCGATGTGCT
>DATLQY010000703.1:0-17592 GCA_035534975.1 Pirellulales bacterium | reverse complement strand
CCGGCGAAATCGACGATCGCGTCGAACTTGCGGACGATTTCGCCGTGCAACATACCCAGGATGGCGCCATTGAGGAAGATGTTCTCTCGGCCCGTCAGCTCCGGGTGGAAGCCCGTGCCGACCTCCAGCAAGCTGGCGACGCGGCCGTGAATCCGCACCGTGCCCGCGGTGGGTCGAGTGATTCGGCTGACGATCTTGAGCAACGTCGATTTGCCCGCGCCGTTGCGGCCGACGACGCCGACCACCTCGCCGCGCGGGACGTCGAATGTCACGTCTTCGAGCGCCAGGAAATCGGTCTCGCCGCCCGCGGCTTCCCCTCTCAGCCACCGTGACGGTTTGGTAAACAGTCGCGAGAACTCCTCGCGTAATGTGTGGTAGTGCGGCCGCGGACCCGCTTTGCGAATACGAAACCGCTTCGACACCGATTGGACGCGGATGGCTGGATGCATCACGGGAGGGGGTCAGTAATGGGGATTCAGGAGTAGAACGGAATTGATTCCGTTGCCGCCGTTCGAAAGGGTGCAGGGTTCATCATTCATCTCAGATCACGTCTGCGAACGAGTCTTCGACGCGGCGAAAGTACGCGATTCCGGCGGCCAACGCCACGGCCACGGCCAACAGAGGGTAGGCGAGTCGCGGCCAAGGGATCGGCTGGCCGAGCGCGGCGGCGCGGAAGCCGCTGACCAGTCCGTTGAGCGGATTGATTTCCAGCCAGCCGGCCGTGTCGGCTTGAGGCAAATAGACGCTGGGAGTTGCGAACAGCCAAAGTTGAGTCACAAACGGCAGTGCGTGACGGACATCGCGATAGGCCACGTTGAGCGCCGCCAGGAGCGTGCCGGTGCCCACGGCCGCCAGCAGGATGGCCAGTGCGAACACCGGTAAAAAGACCATGGTCCACGACACCGTGACGCCGCCGTAATAGGCCACCAAGGCCGCCATGACCGGGGCCGCCAGCGCGAAATCGACCAACGCCGCGCCCACCGCGGCCAAGGGTATCGCCAGCCGTGGAAAGTAGACCTTGGTGATCAGTCGCTCGGCCTGCACCACGCTTTGTCCGGCGTTGGTCAACGCATTGGCGAAAAAAGTCCAAGCGAGCAATCCGGCGTAAACCAGCACCGGGTATTTGATATTGCCCTCTTCGGGCACCTGCAAACGGCCGAGCACGAGCGTGAACACGACCATCATCAACGTCGGCTGCAGAATGGCCCAGGCGGCGCCAAGCAACGTCTGTTTGTAACGGACTTTGACGTCGCGCCAGGTCAGAAAGAACAACAATTCCCGATAGCGCCACAACTCCGCAAGATCAAGCGGCTGCCAGCCCGCGCGCGGGCCGATCAGCGTAACGGGCAGATCTTGCCCATCCGTCGGAGACTTGGCGGGCAGGGCGTCCGGTGGTTGTGGTTTCTCGGCGGATAACGACATGCCCGACGATTATCGCATGCCTGGGCGAAGGCGTGTAGCCGAATTCGCGAGAATTCGGGGGCTTGCGCCGGGCGAACGTCCGGAACTCTCGCGAGCTTCCGCTATGGATCGTAGAACGGAATTCATTCCGTTTCCCGCCTTCTAACGGAATGAATTCCGTTCTACGCGCGGAACGAAATCGGTATATCGACGATCCACCCCATAGCCCAAGTTTTTTGCGGCCCATGCAGAGCCTAAGCGATGCCCCGGTCGCTATCTTGCCGGGGCATCGCTGACGCTCTGCCCCAGCCACCATTTTCTCATGATAATTAAGGTCTCATTATCGGCTGTGTACGGCCGGCACCCACGCCAACACGATTCGTTCGACGGCGATCTCGGACTTGCGAGGGCGGATCGTGACCGGTTCGAGTTCCAGCGAATCGGCCCTGGCCGCGGCTTGCAACTCGGCCAACTCCGCGTTGAACTCGGTCTCCAAGTCGGCCAGTTTCTGCCGCATGGCTTCGACCGTGGCTTCGGCCTGTCCCACCTCGCCGCGCTCCTTGGCCGCCCGCGTCGCCGCGCGGATCGCCGAGCCGGCGCGTTGTACGTTGGCCGCGCTGGTGATTTTGCGGCCCATCAACGCCCCCAGCACCGAGGCCCCGAACGACACCGCCGCCGACACCGTCTGCTGCGTCGATTGGGCACCCTCTTTCACCACTCGCAGCTCGGCCTTGCGGATCTGTTCCTTGACGGCGGCCAATTTGGGCCCGTAGCGAGCTTGTAGCTTGTCGACGGCCGAGTCGCGCTGCTCGCGAGCCGCGTGAGCCAACCGCGATCGGAAATCGCCTTCGCTCTCACCCGCCTTCGAAAACCGCTTCAGGGCCGCGCATTTCCAAAGTCCGAGCGTTTGATTGCGATAGAGATGGTCCTTCAGCGCCGTGGCCCAAGACGTATAGCTACTCGGCTTGGAACAGCCGAGGGGAAGCGGAGCGAAACGGGCGCCTGCTTGCGGTTCCTTCTCCGTTTCGGGCGGCCCGTCGCCGAGCCGTTGAGCACCTTGCCAGACAGGTCCTTGCCCGGCGTCCGCCGCCGCTGCCAGCAGCACCATGTCGTCCCATTGATCAGTGCCTGACCTGGCGTCGACGAAATGGACGCGGGCCACTCCCAAAAGCGAAGGATGATAGGTGATCACCGTACTCGACGCGACGCCGGAAGTTCGCAGAAAACACTCGGCAACGCCGGGCGGCAGAACAGGCCGCTCCGACCCGCCGGTCGATTCCGCGACCGACGTTTTCAAAAGCGCCGCCGCGCGCGCGGCCGTGGCCGGTGCGGCCTGCTTTTGCTCGGCCATCAGCGATTGAATCTGCGATTGCGTCAACGGTCCGCGAAGGTAAGAGAGCGTCCAGCGCGTCTGGAAGACCACCGGCTCGTCGTCGTGGACGTTGTTCAACAGGAACACACGGTTGCCTAACGCCGAAAGCGTGCTGGAGAGTTTCGCGCGGTCGAAGCTCGCCCCGGCCGCGGCGGTAGCCCCTTCGAGTCCGTCGAGCACGCGTGCCTTGTCACGCTCGGTTTGCAAGCGGCCCAGGAACCATGTGCCCGCGTTGGAAAGCCCTTTGTAGTCGAGGTCAACCGGGTTCTGCGTCGCCAGGACCACACCCAAGCCGAATGCGCGCGCTTGTTTCAAGAGCGTGAGCATCGGCGTCTTGGTCGGTGGGTTGGCCGTCGGAGGAAAGTAGCCGAACACCTCGTCCATGTACAGGATCGCCCGCAATGCCGACGTGCCGGGTTGCGTACGCGTCCAGGCCACGATTTCGTTCAAAAGGATCGTGACGAAGAACATCCGCTCGCTTTCAGAAAGGTGAGCGATCGAAAGAATGGACAGGCGCGGGCGGCCCACCGGTGTCGCGAGCAGGCGGCCGACGTCGAGCGACTCGCCTTCCATCCAGCCGGCGAAGCCGGGCGAGGCCAACAAGCCGTTGAGGCCCATCGCCAGCTCGAAGCGTTGCTTTGCCGGGTAGAATGTTTCCAGATCCACGAGGCCCACCCGGTCGATGGGCGGCGATTGGATTTCGCGGATCAAGTCCGCCGTGTCGAGATCGCGTCCGGCGCGCCACGCATGGTCGAATAGCATGGCGAGCAGGATGTGCTCGCGCCCCTTGATCGGGTCGGCGTCGATTCCCAACAAAGCCAAGAGGCCGGCCACCGCGGAAGTAACCCGCTGGCGCAAAGCGTCGGCGTCGGCCAAAAGGGTCTTGGGCGGAGCGGCGAACGATCGCAACACGGTCAGCGGCAGGCCGGCGTTGCCGCCCGGCGTGTAAATCGACATTTCGCAACTGGCGCGCAGTTTCGAGATGCGCGCGCCGTCCTGGCCCCATTCGGCCAGACCGTCGCGCCAAGTTTTGGCGGCCTGCGCGGCGAATTCGGCGGGCGCTAGGCCGCTGCGTTGTACCTCGCCGGGGTCGAGCCAGGGTTGAAAGTCAACTCCGCGGAGCTCGGGGAAGGTCAAGAGCAAATTGGCCAGATCACCCTTAGGGTCAATCGCGATGGCGGGGATGCCGTCGATCGCGGCCTCTTCCAGGAGCGCGAGGCAGAGCCCCGTCTTGCCGCTGCCGGTCATGCCTACGCAGACCGCGTGGGTCGTGAGGTCCTTCGACTTGTAAAGCAACAGGTCGTCACGCGGCCTGCGCTTGACGTCGTCATAGGTTTTGCCAAGGTAAAAGGCCCCCAGCTTTTCGTAATCTTCCATGTTCAACATCCCAGAGCGCTGGCCGAAGGGCATCGTAGCAGAAAAAAATTACTTTATCTTTAGGTTGAACGATCGGGGCTAGCCAACAGGTTGATCGTCGCGAAGAATAAAAAGGCGCGCAGGGGACATCTTCAAAACAAGGACGGACGGCAATGAAACCAATTGCAATGGCACTCACGATCACCGCGGCGACGATGTTCGCCGCGGCACCGGCCCAGGCCCAGCATCACCACTATGGACATCATTATGGCCATCACTACGGCCACCATGGTGGCGGATTCGGCTTTTACGGCGGCTATGGCTATCCGGCCTACGCTTATCCCGGCTACGGCGGCTACGGCTATCCGGCTTACGCCTACCCCGGCTACGCCTACCCAGCTTACGGGTACCCAGCTTACGGATATCCGGCTTACGAATACCCCTATCCGAGCTACGGCTACAGGGCTTACATCGGGCCTTGGGGGTACTGAGTCTGTACAGATCGTTGGTTTCGTGCGACACTGGGGTGCGTGCTTTGGCGCAGGCGACCGTTGTATTTCGTCACTCGGTCGTCCCATGAGGCTCGGTTGGCCTGCGAAGCGCGGCCAGCCCTGCTTTCCTCACCGGGAGGTGTCGCATGTCGAGCGAGACGATCGGTCGGCCGATGGAAATATTGCTGGTCGAAGACGGCCTGGTCGATGCGCAGGTGACGATCGCGGCCCTGAAGAAGGGGCAGGTGCGGCACCGCCTGACGCTGATCCGCGATGGCGAGGAGGCGTTGGAGTTCCTATTGCGGCAAGGCAAATTTGCCCGCGCGCCGCGCCCCGACCTGGTGCTGCTCGACCTCGGGTTGCCGAAGCTCGACGGACGGCAAGTGCTGGCCCGCGTCAAGGCGTCGGACGAGTTGAAATCGCTCCCCATTGTAATCATGACCAGTTCCGACGACGAGGAGGACCGGGTGCAGAGCGAGCTGCTCGGGGTCGATGGCTTCATCATCAAACCGGTGGATCTGGAAAAGTTCATTCAGGTCGTGCGGCAGCTTCGGCGTTTCTTGCACTCCGAGGTGATCCTGCCGTTTGCATGAGATTTCCTCGGTAAACCTTGCCGTTGGGGCAACCGCTACGACTTGGGCCGATTTTCCCAGCGCCACGACGCGAGAAAGCCGCACCTGGCTTCGCGTTTGCCCGGCGAATCGCCGAACTAGTACGAAGGCGTGATTCCGTTGGAACCGATTGCGCTGAAGGTGCGAACACACGGCGGCCACGGCGTCAGGGAGGTCCGTTTGAAGTCGATGGTTTGTTTCCTTGCGCTGTTCGTCATTGGACTGCCGGCGGGAGCGCGGGCATGTGAGCGGTTTCGGCTCTTGCCCTGTGACTACGAGGCGGCCCAGGCCAGGGTCGATCTCATCCAGCAAGCCACCTGGGAGATCGAGGCGTCGTACTACGCGGTCGGCAACGACCGGATCGCGGCGATGTTCTTGTCGCTTTTGCGCGACGCGGCATTGCGGGGCGTGACGGTCCGCCTGATCGTCGACGCCGAGCACAACGACATTCCGCCCGAGGTCCAGGCGCTCTTGCTCGGCGCCGGCGTGCGGATCAAGGAGTTCCATCCCAATTCGATCGCCCATCCGAAGTGGATCAACCTGCGGATGCACGACAAGGTGCTGATCGTCGATCGCGAGCAGATAATCGTCGGCAGCCGCAACTTGAAGGATGCCCATTTCGGGCTGGCCGAGGTCAACTACGTCGACCGCGACGCCTACCTTTGCGGCCCGGTCGTCGAGCATGCCCACCGGTACTTCACCTGCCTCTGGAACAGCGACGAGGTCCGCGATTCGAGCCTGAGAGACAACCTCTGGCAAAAACTGAAACAGAAAGATAAGTTGTCGCTCGATCGCGTCGGTCTGTGCGAGGCGTGCGCCAAATCGCTTTCGCAGACGTACAAAGCGATTCTCTGGCTCAACGCCGGCCGCTGTGTTTCGATCTGCGGCAGGCCGATCGAGTTCTGCACCTGCAACGACTGGTCGGCATGCGCCGTCGAGGTCTGCTGCGCGCAGTTCGTCCACGACCCGTGCGGGCGAAAACAGCGGACCGGCGGCATCGACGATCCCTTGTTCGCCCTCATTCGTCAGGCCAGGGCGAGCATCGTGCTGGAGACCCCCTATTTTCTCATGTCGGCCGAGTTGCGGCGTGAACTGTTCCGTGCGCTCGCTCGCGGCGTCCAGATCATGGTGCTCACCAATTCGCTCGCCAGCACCGACCAGATCATGGTCGCCGCCGACCTGGCGGACCAAAGGCGCAAGCTGTTGCGCCGCGGCATCGACCTTTGGGAATACGCGGGACCGAACCACTTGCACGCCAAGTCGATGGTCGTCGACGGCTCGACGGCATTCGTCGGCTCATTCAACTTCGATCCGCGTTCCGAGTTCCTCAACACGGAGACCGGTGTCGTCGTGAGGGACCCGCGAGTGGCCGAGTGGGTCTTGGAGTCGATCGACGACCATCTGCAAAACGCCTTCCAGATCGGCAGACACGGACGGAGTACAAGCGACGGAGTCCGCAATCCCGGCGCGTCGAGGGCCAAAATCCTGCTCTTGCAGCCCATACGCATTTTCGCGCCGGCCATCCGCCGATTGCTGTAGTTGACCGTCCCCACCAACCTACTCGTTCCCACGCTCCGCCGACAAAAAAGGCGTTAGGCCTTAGGCCCTTTTCCCCTCGTTCCCACGCTCCGCAAACCCGCTGCGCGGGTGCCCCGAACGTCTCCCCGGACGCTCCGCGTCCCTGTCAAACAGTTCGTCCGCGCTCAGTTGACAACCGCCTACCACCGGCGTATGTTTGTCAGACGGTTGATTTTCTACCCGTGCCGTACTTGAAACATGCCAAGCCGCCTTGCAAGCCTGGTCCGCTCCGCCGCCTTGGCCTTCCCTGCCGGCGCCGGCGTGGGTACCGTGATTACCGCCGTCGTGATTAGCATGGAGGACGGGCCTTAAGGGCATTGACCGGCAATACCGATCAGCACTCGCCCTGGGGCCGGACGCCGGCCCCAGGGTTTTTTTTGTCCACTCTCGAAACGTACCGCACCCAGGAACGTAAGGGATCGCGGGATTCGTGAGAATTCCGACCATCGAGGGAGTAAATCGAAACTCGAACGAGCTCCGCCACGAGACTAAAAACCATGCGTCGCATTCAAATCTACGACACCACGCTGCGTGACGGCAGCCAGGGCGAGGGAATCAGCTTTTCGCTCCAGGACAAGCTGCTGATCGCTCAGCGGCTGCTGGCGCTGGGTTTCGACTACGTCGAGGGGGGCTATCCCCTTTCGAACGACAAAGACGCGCAGTTCTTTCAACGCGCGCAGCCGTTCGATCAGCAGGCCGGGCGGATTTGCGCCTTCGGTATGACGCGCCGCAAAGGGACCGATCCGGCCAACGATCCGGGTATGCGGGCCTTGGTCGATGCCGGGGTGCGCGTGGCGACGCTGGTCGGAAAGACCTCCGATTTTCACGTGACCGAGGTCCTGCGGGCCGGGCTTGACGAGAACCTGGAGATGATCGCCGACAGCGTGCGGTTCCTGCGCGAGGCGGGCATGGACGTGATCTACGACGCCGAGCACTTCTTCGACGGCTGGAAAGCGAACCGCGCCTACGCCCTGCGCACCCTTCGGGCCGCGACCGAGGCCGGGGCCGGGCTGGTCGTGCTCTGCGACACCAACGGCGGCAGCATGCCCGACGAAGTGGCCGAGCTGACGCGCGCCGCTGGCGCTGAACTGCCGGTGCCCCTGGGCATCCATTGCCACAACGACTGCGAATTGGCCGTGGCCAACTCGCTGGCCGCCGTCGACGCGGGGGCGGTGCAAGTGCAGGGAACGATCAACGGCATCGGCGAGCGCTGCGGCAACGCCGATCTGATCTCGGTGATTGCCAACCTGGCGTGGAAGAAAGAGGGCTACCAGGTACTTCGGCCGGAAAGCCTGGCCAGGCTCACCGAATTGTCGCGCTACGTCTACGAGCTTGCGAACATGAATTTCCGATCGGGCCAGCCGTTCGTCGGCACCAGCGCGTTCGCCCACAAGGGAGGCATGCACGTCCACGCCGTCGCCCGCGCCGCCTCGAGCTATGAGCACATGGCCCCGGAAAAGGTCGGCAACGAGCGGCGGTTCCTGGTCAGCGAGCTGTCGGGCCGGTCGAACATCATGGCCCTCACGGCCAAGCACCATTTGCAGGACGACCGCGAGCTGATGGACAAGATTCTCGGCCAGGTCGTGGCCCTGGAAAACCAGGGCTACCAGTTCGAGGCGGCCGAAGGTTCGTTCGACCTTCTGGTTCGCAAGTGCGCCGGGGCGTTCACGCCGCACTTCGAGCGACTGCAATTCCATGTGGGAGTCGAGGCCGACCATGACGGCGCGGCGACCACCGAGGCCACGGTCAAGCTCCGCGTGGGCGGAGCGGTCCGCCACGAAGTGGCCGAGGGCGACGGACCGGTCAACGCGCTCGATGCCGCCTTGCGCAAGGCGCTGGGCGCCCATTTTCCCAACTTGGCAGGCATGCACCTGGTCGACTATAAAGTCCGCGTGATCAACTCCGAGGCCGCCACGGCGGCCGGCGTCCGCGTGGGCATCGAAAGCCGCGACGAGCGCGACGTCTGGGGTACCGTCGGCGTGAGCGAAAACATCATCGAAGCCAGTTGGATCGCTCTGGTAGACAGCATCGAATACAAGCTGTTCAAGGATGAATCTGTGGGGCAGGATTCCAAGGGGCCATAACATGTCCACGATCTCCTTCGAAGCCCTTCCCAAGCAGTACCACCACGGCGAGCCGGAACGGCGCTGGTACCGCTTCTGGGAAGATCGCGGCTACTTCCACAGCGATCCGGACCCGGACCGCGAGCCCTACACGATCGTCATCCCGCCTCCCAACGTCACCGGCGCGTTGCACTTGGGACACGCCCTGAACGACTCGCTGCAAGACATCATGATCCGCTTCAAGCGGATGCAAGGCTACAACGCCCTTTGGATGCCGGGCACCGACCATGCCGGCATCGCCACGCAGGCCGTCGTCGAGCGGAGGCTCTGGACCGAGGAGAAGAAAACCCGCCACGACCTGGGGCGCGAGCAGTTGGTCGAACGCATCTGGGATTGGAAGAATTCCTACGAGCAGCGGATCCTGGGCCAATTCAAACGCCTTGGTTTCAGTTGCGACTGGCGGCGAACTCGCTTCACGCTCGACCCGGGCTGCACTCGGGCCGTCCGCCATACCTTTTTCAGTCTCTTCAAAGAGAAGCTGATCTACCGCGGCAAGCGGCTGGTCAATTGGGACACTTACCTGCAGACGGCCGTCAGCGACGACGAGGTCTACCACGAAACGGTCGCAGGCCATTTCTGGCACTTCAAGTACCCGGTGATCGATCCCTTACCTGGTGAGCCAAAACATGTCACGATCGCCACCACGCGGCCGGAAACGATGCTGGGCGATACGGCCGTCGCCGTCCATCCCGACCCATCGGCTGCGATGGAGCGGGCCGAGGCGGAGTTGAATGAAAAACTCGCCGCGGCACCCGAGAAACAGCGAGAGGAAATCAAAACGCAATTGGCAGCCCTGATCGAGCGCCGCCGGACACACCTGCCGCTCTTGATCCAGATGCGCGACATGGCCCTTGCCGGCAGGAAACTCTCGCTCCCCCTGCTCAACCGCGAAATCCCGTTGGTGGCCGACGAATGGGCCAGGCCGGAGCTGGGCAGCGGCTGCGTCAAGATCACTCCGGCGCACGACCCAAACGACTACGACTTCGGCAAGCGTCGACGTCTGCCGATGGTCAACATCCTCAACCCCGACGGCACGCTGAATGCCGCTGCCGGGCCCTACCAGGGGCTGGCCATTCCCAAGGCGCGCGAACGGGTCGTGGCCGACTTGGAGGCCCTGGGACTGCTGGTCGAGGTCGAAGAGCGCGAGATCGAGCTGGCCCACTCCGATCGCTCGAAAACGCCGATCGAGCCGTACCTGGCCGACCAATGGTTCGTCCGGATGGACCAGCTCGCCCAGTCGGCGATGGATGCCGTGAGCGACGGCCGCGTGAAGATATTCCCCGCCCGTTACGCACAGGGTTATCTCGACTGGCTCGGCGAAAAGCGAGATTGGCCCGTCAGCCGGCAACTGTGGTGGGGACACCAGATTCCCGTCTGGTACGCCGCGACGGCCAGCGAGAGCGATTTGAAAACAGCATTCGCCGGCCGCGACGACGTTGTTTGGAACCGCGACGAGGATGGCCGGCGCTGGCTCATTTGCGCCTTGGAGGAGGACCTGGCCGACGACGACGTGCCGGGTCACGAGCTGGTCCGTGAACAGGACGTCTTGGATACCTGGTTCAGCTCGGCCCTTTGGCCCCACTCGACGCTCGGCTGGCCCGACCAGACGTCGGACTTGCGGTACTATTATCCCACCAGTGCGCTCATTACCAGCCGCGAGATCATCACGCTCTGGGTCGCACGGATGGTGCTCACGGGCTTGCACAATGTCGGCGACGTGCCGTTTAGCGAAGTGTTCATCCATCCGACGATCCTGGATGGTGACGGCGAACGAATGTCGAAGTCGAAAGGCAACGGCGTCGATCCGCTCGACGTGATCGACAAGCTCGGCGCCGATTCGCTCCGATTCGGTCTGGCATACCTGACTACCGAGACGCAGGACGCGAGGTTGCCGGTTGACTTCGAGTGCCCGCACTGTCGCAAGCTGGTCGAACAAACCAGGAAAAACCGAGTGCTGCCGCGGATCAAGTGTCCGCACTGCGGAAAAGAGTTTTCGACACAATGGGCCGAGAAACCCGAAGACTCGGCCCTGCCACGCGGGGCGGTCGTGAGCGAGCGCTTCGAGTTGGCCCGCAACTTCTGCAACAAACTCTGGAATGCCGCCCGGTTCACTTTGATGAACCTCGAAGGGTACACGGCCGCGCCGGTCGCCGACCTTGAATTGGCCATCGAAGACCGTTGGATCCTGAGCCGGCTGGCGACGGTTACGGCCGAGGTGACGTCGGCCTTGGACAGGTACCGCTTTGCCGATGCGATGCGAGCGCTGTACGAGTTCGCCTGGGACGAGTTTTGCAGTTTCTACGTCGAAATGGTCAAGGGGCGTTTGCAAGACGCCGCGCGTCGGCCCGTCGCGCAGCGCGTTTTGGGCCACACGCTCGACACGTTGTTGCGGCTGTTGCATCCAGCGGTCCCATTCATTACCGAGGAGATCTGGCAGTTGCTCGCCGCGGCGGCGCCCCAGCGCGGCCTGGCGGCTCCCATGGCGGCGGCCGAGAGCATCATGATCGCCCCCTGGCCGGTGGCCGAGACGGCCCGCCGCGACGAGCGGATCGAGGCCCGTTTCGCCCGCTTCCAGGAGGTGTTGCGGGGGTTGCGCGAAATTCGCAGCCGGCAGAACATTCCACCCAAGACGCCGATCGAGTTTTCCGCCCGTTGCGACGCCGCCACGGCAGAGCTGTTGCTGCCGATGGCGCCTTATTTCGAATCATTGGCCGGCGCGCACGCAACGGCCTGGGGTGCGGACGTCGCGCCGTTCGCCACCTCAGCGCACGTGAGCTCGAAGGAGATCGAGCTTTACGTGAACCTCGCCGGACTGATCGACGTCGCTGCCGAAACCGGGCGGCTTGAAAAGGAGCAAGGCAAGCTCACCGGGCTGATTGGCGCCAAGGAGAAAAAGCTTTCCAACGCGAATTTCGTCGAGCGCGCGCCCGCAGACGTCGTCGCCAAGGAGCGCGCCGCGCTGACCGAGCTCCAAGCCCAGCTCGCCACGGTTGAACAGGCGCTGGCCGGGCTCAAGCAATAGGGTGGACGGCGTGCTCGAAATGCCTCCGTGCGGCGTTTGCAGCGTTATCCCAGTTTTGTTCCGCAATAGCGTTTAGCAAGCCATGCCACCGGCCTGCCGGAACGTCTCATTGGTCGCCGCGCGGAGTAAAGTCCATGGCAGTTAGCGTGACGGTGCGCTCGGGGGGTCGAGGCTGGACAATCCCCAATGCCCGCCCTGCCGTGTCGGCGATCAGGAAGAAGTGTTTGGCATACGTCGACTGCTGGTGCGACCCGCGCGGATGGAGCCAGCCATACGACACTCGCTTGCCTCGTCCGTCGAGCCAGAACAGCTCGAGCGTGTATGGCGTTTCGTTGACGATATGCAGCACCGCCGGTTCGTCGGCGGCGCCTGAACGCGTCTCGGCCTCGCGCTCGGGGGGCAGGTCCGTTCCGTCCAATCGCAATGTCGGTGGGGCGGGAACGTTCAACTCCCGTAGCGGTGGCACCGGCGCATTGCCGTCGAGTTCCAAGGCCCGCTTGAATGATGCGATTGCGTCGTCAGCGTCGTTGGCACGCAGTGCCGTCGAGCCGCGAAGCGCCCAATCGCCGGCAGTCGCGCCGGGCGATTCGGTCAACAGGTGGGCAGCCTCTTTTGCCTCCTGCGATCGGAAGGCATCGACCAACGATTCGACCAGCGCTCGCCTGTTTCCCTCGGCGCGGCGCTCTTCGACTATGGCATCGAGGGCCTCCAGCCCAGCCGCGTCGAAAGTGGTCACGCGATCGCCGTGGCGCTTTTTGACCGGCCACCAGCGGTTCTCGAACGTCTGCCAGCCCCGCTCCGATTTGCGCAGACGCGTGGTTGCGGCGAACGACTCGAATCCGCCGGCGAATTGGACCACACTCACGTAGTCGTGCCGCGCCTGATTACCATCAACCTCGATGGCGATGGTCTGATAGTTGAACTGCACTCCTTGCGGCGGCGGTCCCTGGAATTGCAGCCGTTGAACTCTCTCGAACGTCCGGCGGTCGATCGTGCGGTCGTACCGATCGCCCTTTGGGCCGCGGCCCGCCGTGATCTTGGCATCATCGGCCCAGAGCGCCAGGTACGCCTCGGCGTCATGATGGAGCCAGCCGGCCTGCTCGGCCCCATAGACGGTTCGCAAGGCCGCCTCGGCTTCGGCGTCGTCGCTCGCAACGCCAGAGACCGTCGATTCGGCCTCGCGGAGCAACGCCGGCATCCCGACCTGCTGCTGAAAAGACTCGCCGTATGACAGATCGCGCAGCCGGTTAAGGTACCTGCAAGCTTCGTCGTCGCGGTCCAAACGGTGTAGCGACATCGCGCGGAACGCGAGCCGCAAGGGGCCTTCCACGCCGACCTGATCCAACGTGGCCGTTTCCGACGACTCGAGCGTCGCCAGGGCGTCGGCAACCCGACCCAAGCGGTACTGGGCGGCCGCAAGCGTCGAAAGGTCGTCGACGTTGTTGGGCTCCAGCCGGCAGGCGGCCTCGGCCTGCCTCAGCGCAAGCCGGTACTCGTCGGCGCCTCGATCGGCGTACAAGGCAACCTGACGGCTCGCCTTGGCAAGTCGCTCGGCGCTTTCGCGCAAATGTTCGACCAGATCGAGCGCATGATCGCGCACCGCCGCGTCGAGCCTCGGGTCGCCACGGAGCCGTTCGGCGACATCGTCTTTCAACAGGAGTCGATCGAACAGTGTGTTCACCGAGATGCGGTCTTCACCCAAGACCGGGTCGGGATCGGTCGACCAATTCACGACCACCGGCCAGCCCTGCTCGTCCACCGGCTCCAGCGAAAAGCCCCACTCGCCGATTCCCTGGTCGATTCTCACGGCTAACGTGTTCTGGCCTTCATGAAATGTGACAGGCACCTGGTCGGCGCCGGGGCTGTAGGGCCGGTTGATTCGGTGTTCGTACACCAACTCATCGTTCAACCAGATCGTCACGCCGTCGTCGCTGCCGACCTTGAGTGTGGCCGAACGTTCGGCCGTGCTCGAAACGTAGCTGACCGCAATCGCGGAGGCCCCGACCACGTCAGGGTAGAGCCCGGCCAGATCGACGTAGACGCCGGCCCGGCTTCCGACCACCCGCCAGTCGACGGGACCGTCGCGACCTGCAAGCGTTGCGTCGGGGTCGATGGTGGATGGCACCGTGGAGTCGGCCGGCAGGGGGCCGGCAATGATCCAGGCCTGTGGCGCTGCGACCCAGCTATCGAGAACGTCGAACAGCCGCTCGTGCGATTCACCCTTTTGAGCGGCTGCCTGGCGCCCGCGGCTGACGACATTGCGGACCCATTCGAGCTTGCCTTCGACTCGGTCGAACCGGCCGGCCGCTTCCAATTGGTCGGCGAGCCAAGCGCCGTCGCGAACGCGCCGCAGCCATTGGTCTTCCGTCGTGGCCGGAAGTGCTTCGAAGGCGGCAATGACTTCGTCAAAACGGCGCGCCAAAATCATGAATTCGACCAACAACTTGCCGGCTTGCAAATCGTTGGGGACGGTTTGCACGGCGCGCCTGCCGGCGTCGATGGCTTCGTCGTAGCGGTGAGTCTTCTTGAAGATACCGGCGGCGTTTGAAAACAATTGCGGAAATTGCGCCAGGACCAGCTTCGTTTGATCGGCGGCACTGTCCAAGCGGCCGGTCGCCTCGTAACAAGCCACGAGTTGGATCGTCGCGTCAATCACGCTGGGTAATTCGACCTGGCTCTGCTTCAGCGGTTTGATCGCCTGTTCGAAGCGTCGTTCGCCGACGAGTTGGTGTCCCTCGGCTAAATGGAACATGCCGGCGATTCCGCGGTTGTCGGGAAATGATTCATGGCCGCGTCGCAGTACGGAAACGGCCTCGTCGATCTGGCCCCCCTGCAACAGCGCGTTGCCGGTGAGGAAAAAGAACGATGCGTGCGTGGGGGTCAAGCCCGCTAGTCGCTCTCGTTCGGCATTGGCTTCGGGCAGCCGTCCGGTCTTGAGGTAGGCCATGCGAAGGTACTGATGGGCCTCGTAGGAATCGGGGTCGGCCTCGGTCCAACGGTCCGCGTAGGCCGTCAGTTTTTCATTGTCGCCGATCAAATTCGTCATCCTGCACAGCGCGCCCAGCACCAAGGCGGATTTTGGCGCGTGGGCCAACGCGGCTTCGAAGTGCTCGATGGCCTTGGAGATGCTGCGGCTGGCGTAAACCTGTCCCAAAAGCAGATCGATGGTTCCGTTGTCGGGTTCGAGTTCGCGCGCCCGCTCAAGCTCGGCCTCGGCTTTGTCGATCTGGCCGGTTTGCGTATAAAACGTGCCGAAGTCGCGGAAACCGCGGGCACCGGGCGGCTTGAGCCGTTCGGCTTCGCGTTGCTCGCGCTCGGCATCGTCGGCACGCTTCTCCTCTTCGTAAGTGGCGGCCAGCCAAAGGTGCGGCAGATAACTCGTCGGGTTCGCGGCGGCGGCTTCTCGCAAGACCTCGGTCGCCTCCTGCTCTTTGTCGCCCATGGCGCAAGCCAGAGCCAGAAGGATTGAGAGGTCCTCGTCTTTGGGGTGCTTCTTTGCCGCGCTTCGCAGCTCGGTGATCAGCTTCTCATCGATCGGTTCGCCTGCGAGTTTCAGCGCGTTGAAGCGGAAGCTGACCGAGAGCTTGAGCATGTCGAGGTCGGCCAGGCCCGCCTTGCTTGCTCGTTCCAGTGCGTCAAGCCCTTCGCTGACGCGCCCGGTGGACAGGTTGAAATAGACGAGCGACACGAGGTCATCGGGGTTGATGGCCAGCGCTTTGCGGAAAGCGTCGACCGCGTCGTCGGTGCGCGACGCCTTCTGGTACGCCTGGCCCAGGGCACGGTAGGCCTTCCACGATCGCGGGTCACTTTCGACTGCCTGTGACAACAGCCTGATCGCCTCGTCGTAATCAGCTTGAACCAGCGCGTGCTGCCCTTGCCCCAGCAAGACCCAGGCTTCAACCGAGTCGGCCGGCTCGCTCGCCACCTCGGGCTCGGAGAGGGGCTCCGACACGGACGCGGGCGGGGCAAGGGCCATCGCGGGCGCCGCGTCGGGCCCGGACGGGGGCTCGGACACGGACGTCGGCGGGACCAAGGCGATCGCCGGGGCCTCGTCGGACCGTGCGGCCGGAGCCGCTTGCGGCTCCTGGGCGCGCGGCTTGCCAATACCGAGCTGAACCAGGCACTGGCGGGCCAGATCGGCCTGCATGTCGAATACCGCGTCTGGAAACTTGTCGCGGACTTGCATTCCACCCCGGTCGATCGCTCCCGTGCTCGTGTTGACGATCTTGATCGAGACTTGCAGTTGCCCCCCCAGTTGTTGGAAATGGCCCACGACGACATGGTCAACGACGAGTCGTTCGCCCAGTTGGCGGGCTTGCGATTCATCGAGCGCGGCGCCAACGGGCAGGTGCAGCGCGGCGGCGGCATCTTCGATCGCTCCCTTGCCGACGACTTTCAATCCGGCATGACCGCTGAGCTGCGACTCCAATTCGGTGGCGAACGCGGCGCCGATCCATTCCGCGTTTGCGTCGCCCGCCAGGTTGCGGAAGGGAAGGACGGCCATCTGTTGGATGCCGGTCGCCTGCCGCACCCGTTCCAGCGCTTGCTTCATTCCCTCGGCGCTCGTGGAGGCCACGGCGGCCTCCCCCGCCTTGCGGCGCGCGTGCCACGCCAGCGCCAGTCCCGCCACTGCCAGCACCACGACGGCCAGGGCCGCCGACGATACGGCCCGGTTTCGTTTCGCCTTGCGCCATAGCTTGTAAGTCGCGCTCGTGGGCCGAGCGGCGATCGGCTCGTCGGCAAGGAACCTGGCCAGGTCGTCGGCCACCGCTTGCGCTGAGGCGTAGCGGCGGGCCGGTTCCTTCTGCAAGCATTTCAGGGCGATCGTCTCGAGGTCGCGCGGTACGTCGGCGGCCAGTTGTCGCGGCGCGATCGGCTCGCGTCCGACCACTTGCAGCAGCGTGTCCAAGGCGGTGGCCGCTTGAGATCTCCTCGATCAGTTCGTACTCTCCGAATCGGCGGCCGCCGGCAAGGGAAGGGGCGATGATTCGTTCGCTCGAGTCGAGCGTTTCCGCCGAGGCCGACCCCGGCGTCAACGGAGGGAGCGTCGGCGCCACAGCGTCGCCGGCGGGTGCGGGCGGCAGCGTCGGAGTGTCGGCGTCCGGATGAGAGGAAATGTCGCGATCAGGAGTCATTAGCGGCCGGTGTCGTGGGGCAGGTTTCCAACCTGCCATAGAGGATTCTCGGCAGGTTGGAAACCTGCCCCACGGGATCATCCTGCACCTTTTGGCGGGTCGTTGAGTATTTCAGACTATCACGCCGACCTGCGGGCCACCAGTGCTCGGAATCCTGGCACGTGACCCCAAAAACGTCGGATTTTCCCGTAGCCACGTTCGGCCAAACCTGCTCAAATCGCCACCGTCGCGTGCCATTCCCCGGTGGCGTGGTTTGACTGGCTGGGTAATGGACTCCATGGGGGGGTACAGTGCCAATCGTGGCAGCCCGCCAAACGGCCAAGGAGGGTGCGAGAATGACGAATGAATGCGCGTTGAGTGTGGGGGTCGACCCGCGGGCGGAGATCGACGCGGAGACGACCATCGGGCCCTACTGCGTCATCGGCCCCGACGTGCGGATCGGCCGCGGCACGCGCTTGGATGACCACGTCACGGTGGTCGGCCGCGTGACGATCGGCGAGCAC